>NZ_JACDUS010000009.1 GCF_013761005.1 Desulfosalsimonas propionicica | reverse complement strand
TGGAATAGGGTCCCCAAGGAAGCCCGAAGGGCGGGGGCGGGTTTTTGAAGCGACATTGATCGTTTTTGCGGGAAAATTCAGCCAATGCCGGAGCCGGAAAATTTCAAACTGTTTGAGGGCGCTTGCGCCCGAGTTTGTAAATTTCGGCAAAGGCATTGGCTGAATCCGCAAAAACGATCCGGAGCGAAAAAACCCGCCCCCGGCCGCAGGGCTTTCTTCCCTCCGGGTGGATCCTGTTTTTTTGTTTGTGCAGGCCGGGCTGAGCCCGGCCGGGGTTTTTCCGGTTTTCCTTCTTGACCGATGTGTGGTTTCATGTCATTGATTTGCACTGCAACAAGCATTTTCATTCCTGTTATCTGGCAAAACGGAAAAGGCATTATGACCCAGCACCCGGATCTGGCCGTGGATATCGGCGGCATTTGTCTGAAAAATCCCGTGATGACTGCATCCGGCACTTTCGGCTACGGCCTGGAGTTCTCGGATCTGGTGGACCTCAATGCCCTGGGGGCCATTGTGGTCAAGGGCCTTTCCCTGCAGCCGGCCGCAGGCAACCCCCCGCCGCGGATCGTGGAAACCGCCTGCGGCATGTTAAATGCCATCGGCCTGGAGAACATCGGCATTCAGACTTTTTTAAACGACCGGCTCCCCAAGCTGGCTGCCTATGACACCCCGGTGATTGTCAACACCTACGCCAAAACCGTGGAGGAGTACGCAGAACTGGCTGCGCGCATGGACCCGGTAGAACAGATCGCGGGCATGGAAATCAATATTTCATGCCCCAATGTCAAGGCCGGGGGCGTGGCTTTTGGAGTGGATCCGGACGCGGCGGCCACGGTGGTGACAGCCGTTCGCAAAAAAACCACCAAGCCCGTGATTGTCAAACTTTCCCCCAATGTCTCAGATATTGTCTGCATCGCAAAAACAGTGGAAGACTGCGGGGCTGATGCTGTATCGCTGATCAACACCATCACCGGCATGGCTGTGGATATTCATACCCGCCGGCCCAAGCTGGGCAATATCACCGGGGGACTGTCCGGCCCGGCCATCAAGCCCGTGGCCCTGCGTATGGTCTGGCAGGTGGCAGGAGCTGTAAACATTCCTGTCATTGGCATCGGCGGCATCATGTGCGCCCAAGACGTCCTTGAATTCATGATCGCCGGGGCCACGGCCGTGCAGGTGGGCACGGCCAATTTTGTCAACCCTTCAGTGACAACGGAAATCATCGATGGCCTGGTTGCCTACATGGAGCAAAACCGTATTAGCCGGATAGCCGATCTGGTCAAAACCATCGCAGTTGATTAATCAAACCGCCGCAGCCGGAGCGCGGAAATGCTTTAAAGCGCTTCGGATGTGCGTGCCGGGTTTTCCTTTAGATATTCCAGCCGGTTTAGTCCATTGATATAGGCGTATGCACTGGCGGTGATAATGTCGGGGTCCGCCCCCCGGCCCAGGGCAATGATTTCATCTTCCTTGAGCCGCACTGTCACTTCTCCCTGGGCGTCCGTGCCCCCGGTCAGGGCATTGACAGAAAAGCGCAGAAGCGAGGATTGGGTTTGGGTTAGCTCGGATATGGCGTTAAACGTCGCGTCAATGGGGCCGTTTCCGCTGCCGGTGCAAAAGGCTTCCGCGCCGTTGATCAGCATTTTCACCGTGGCCGTGGGCAGCACCGTGGTGCCTGCGGTGACATGCAGATACTGCAGGGAATAAATGTCTGCCGTGCGCAACACGCCTTCATTGACCAGGGCCTCGAGATCCTCGTCAAGCACCACCTTTTTCTTGTCCGCCAGTTCCTTGAATTTTTTGAACACCAGCTTGAGTTCTTCTTCGGAAAGATCATAGCCGATGGTTTTCAAATGTTTGTGCAGGGCGTGCTTGCCCGAGTGCTTGCCCATGACCAGCTTGCTGGTGGTCAGGCCGATTGTCTCGGGCTTCATGATCTCGTAGGTCATGGGATTGGCCAGGACCCCATGCTGATGAATGCCGGCTTCGTGGGCAAAGGCGTTGGCCCCCACAATGGCCTTGTTGGGCTGAACCGGCATACCTGTGATCATGCTCACCAGCCGGCTGATCCGGTAGATGCGCGTGGTTTCAATGGCTGTTGTCACCGGCAGGTAAGTGGGCCGGGTGTTTAACGTCATGACCAGCTCTTCCAAAGACGTGTTGCCGGCCCGCTCGCCAATGCCGTTGATGGTGACCTCTGCCTGCCGGGCCCCGTTTTCAATGGCTGCCAGTGTGTTGGCAACCGCCAGGCCCAGGTCGTTGTGGCAGTGAACGCTTAAAATCACTTTGTCAATACCGGGAGTGTTTTTGCGCACGTAAGCCACAAGTTCGCCGAATTCGTGGGGCACGGCATAGCCCACTGTATCGGGCAGGTTGATCACCTTTGCCCCGGCATTGATGACGGCTTCAAAGACCTGGCACAGAAAATCGGGATCACTTCTGGAGCCGTCTTCTGCGGAAAATTCCACATTATCGGTAAATGAGCATGCGTACTTGACTGCGTCCACAGCGCTTTTGAGCACCTCGTCCCGGGACATGTTCAGTTTGTACTGCATGTGAATATCCGAGGTGGCCAGAAACGTATGAATGCGGGGTTTGGCTGCATGGCCCACCGCTTTCCAGGCCCGGTCAATGTCATGCACCGAGGCCCGGGCCAGGGCCACGATTTCCGAGTTGCTCACTTTCCTGGCCACTTCGGCCACTGCCTCGAAATCGCCCTCTGAAGCCGCGGGAAACCCGGCTTCTATGGCATCCACCCCCAGTTTTTCCAGCTGGGTGGCCAGGCGGACCTTTTCGGCGGTGTTCATGCTTGCCCCGGGCGACTGTTCCCCGTCGCGCAGGGTGGTGTCCAATATGTATACCTTTTCCTTCATTTCCCTTGCTCCTGCACGCTCTGGTTGTTGCCGTTGGTGATCCGCGCCAGTTTGTACTGGAAGCTGTCTGCCAGGGCCTGCCAGCTTGCCTCGATAATGTCTTCGGATACTCCGATGGTGCTCCAGATGGTCTCTTCATCCCGGGATTCGATCAGCACCCGGACCTTGGCGCCGGTGCCGTCTCTGCCGTCTAACACCCGGACCTTGAAATCCACGAGATGGACCGGGTCGAGCACATTGCGGTAGACATTGTTTAATGCTTTGCGCAGGGAATTGTCCAGGGCGGAAACCGGGCCGTGGCCTTCTGCGGCGGTGATCTCCTCGATTCCCTCCACGTTGATCTTGATCATGGCATGGGACCGGCACGGCCGGTCTTTTTCCTTTTCCACGGTCACCCGGAAGGATTCGAGCTCAAAGCACGGCTGAAACTGGTCCGTGAGCTTTTCCATGAGAATGCGAAGGGATCCGTCAGCCACGTCGTATTGATAGCCCTCCTGCTCCAGGCGCTTGACGGTGTTGACGATTTCTGCATAGTCATATCCGTTTTCATCCACCGGAAAGCCCAGTTCCCGGGCCTTGTAGCGGATATTGCCCTTGCCAGCCATGTCAGAGATCAGCACCCTGCGGCGGTTGCCCACAAGCTCCGGGGTGATGTGTTCATAGGACCGGGGCTCTTTCATGATGGCGTCCACATGCAGCCCGCCCTTGTGGGTAAAAGCGCTTTTACCCACAAAGGGACGGCTGTTGACGGGCGTCATGTTGGCGGTCTCACTCACATACAGCGACACTTTCTGAAGCTTTGCCAGGTTTTCCTCGGAAATGCAGGCATAGCCCATTTTTAGCTGAAGAATCGGGATAATCGAAGTCAGATCCGCATTGCCGCACCGCTCCCCGTAACCGTTGATGGTCCCCTGAACGATTGTGGCCCCGGCGCGAACCGCGACAATGGAGTTGGCCACGGCAAGGTTTGAATCGTTGTGGGTGTGAATTCCAATATGAATGGGCCGGTCAGTGCAGCTGTCGATCACTTCCCTGATGGCCGTGGTGATCTCCTCGATCTCATGGGGCAGGGCCCCGCCGTTGGTGTCGCACAGGCAGATGGCATCCGCACCTCCGGCCACGGCTGCCCTGATGGTGCGGGCGGCGTACTCCGGGTTTTCCTTGTACCCGTCAAAAAAGTGCTCGGCATCGTAGTGCACTTCCAGGCCGTTTTTTTTCAAATAGGCCACGGAGTTTTCAATCATTTCCAGGTTGGCTTCCAGGGGAATGCCCAGGATCTTTGTGACATGCAGATCCCAGGTTTTGCCCACAATGGTGCCCACCGGTGCGCCGCTTTCAAGGACCACATTGAGCTGCCGGTCGTCTTCAGGCGTGCTGCCGTGCTTGTGCGTGGCGCAAAATGCCGCTATCCGGGCATGCTGAAATGTCTCTTTGGCCGCCAGTTGGAAAAAATCAAAGTCCTTGGCAGACGCCCCGGGCCACCCGCCCTCGATGTAATGGATGCCCATGTCATCGAGTTTGCGGGCGACCTTGAGCTTGTCCTGGGCCGTGAAACTGATTTTTTCTCCCTGGGTGCCGTCTCTCAGGGTGGTGTCATAAAGCCGTATGGATTTCATGGAAACCTTCTTTTGCTTCTGTATTGCCTAAACTGAGCGTTTCAGATTTTTAAAAGCAATCCATTTGAAAGGATAACATCCATTTCTATTTTAAAAATCTGAAACCCTCCGGGATTTCCAAGTTTACCGCATCTGCCGCGTCAGATGCAGCCTCGCATAGTTGACTATAGCAAGTCTGCATCTTCCTTGTATCTACGGCAAACTTGGAAGTCGCACAATTTAGGTGTTGATTATTTTCCGCGGCGGTCCGGCCGCAGGGAGCGGACAGCCGCCCCGGCCGTCCACATTTCGGAATTTTTGATGGTATCGAGTTCCCGGGTCAGTTTTTCCCTATAATCCGGAGTGCTGTTGGCTTCCAGGACCCGCTGGGTTTCCTTGCCGGAGGCAACACTTTGATACAGGTTTTCAAATACCGGGGCCACGGCATCCCGGAACTTGGGAGCCCAGTCCAGAGCCCCGCGCTGGGCCGTGGTGCTGCAGTTGGAAAACATCCAGTCCATGCCGTTTTGATCCACAAGCCGGATCAGGCTCTGGGTGAGTTCCTCCACGGTTTCGTTAAACGCCTCGCTGGGGCTGTGACCGTGGCTGCGCAGGGTGTTGTACTGGGCTTCCATAACACCGGCCAAACATCCCATGAGCACGCCGCGCTCGCCGGTGAGATCGCTGAATACCTCTTTTTCAAACGTGGTGGGAAACAGATATCCCGAGCCGATGGCAATGCCGATGGCCAGTGCCCGCTGACGGGCCCGGCCGGTGTAATCCTGGTGGATGGCAAAGCTGGAGTTGATGCCCTGGCCTTCCAGGAAGTTGTTGCGTACGCTGGTGCCCGAGCCCTTGGGGGCCACGAGAATCACATCCACGTTTTCCGGCGGGATGACTTCTGTCTGGTCCTTGTAGACAATGGAAAACCCATGGGAGAAATACAGGGCATCGCCTTCATTGAGGCATTGTTTGATCTTGGGCCATGTGGCCACCTGGCCGGCATCAGACATCAGTTCCATGATGATGGTGCCGCGCTTTGCCGCTTCTTCCAGAGGGAAAAGGGTTTCTCCGGGCACAAATCCGTCGGATACGGCCTTTTGCCAGTATTCGTCGCCCTCGAGCTGGCCCACTATCACCGAAAGCCCGTTGTCCTTGAGGTTCAGCGCCTGGGCCGGGCCCTGTACGCCGTATCCGAGCACCACGATGGTCTCGTCTTTCAAAACCTCACGCGCCTGTTCCATGGTAAATTCATCAGAGGTGATCACTTCTTCTTCCACTCCGCCAAAATCCAGTTTCGCCATGTCCTGGTCCTCCATTTTATTGGGTTTTCAAAAAATTCGGTTGTTATTGCCACCTGCATCATGATCATGCATCGGCCGGATTTCAACTGCCTTATCGGTTTTCCCGGGGCAGGGCCACGCAGCCGGTTCGGGCGATTTCCCGGATGCCATAGGGTTTTAGCAGATTGAGCACAGCCTCGATTTTTTCGGCATCGCCTTCGATTTTCAGGGTAAAATGCTCCATGCCCACATCCACTACCTGGCCCCGGAAAATATCGGTGATGCGCAGAATTTCCGCCCGATGATCGGCCCGGGCATTGACCTTTACCAGGGCCATCTCCCGCTGTACATACTGGGTGCCGGTCAGATCAATGACCTTGAGCACGTTGATCAGTTTGTTTAGCTGTTTTTGAATCTGCTCGATGATCATGGGGCTGCCCTTGGTGACCATGGTGATCCGCGAAATTCCGGGATCCACGGTTTCAGCCACACTCAGGCTTTCAATATTGTATCCGCGGCCGGAAAACAGCCCTGTGATCCGCGAGAGCACGCCCGGCTCATTGTCCACGAGAATGGAGAGTAAATGTTTTTTTTCGTTCATCATCAAATCCTTTTTTCAACCGGTTCTTACGGATGTCGTATCAGGTCGGGCTTACACCAGAAGCATCTTCTTGATCGGCGCCCCTGCGGGCACCATGGGATAGACGCTTTCCTCCGGCTCCACAACAAAATCCATGACCACCGGCCTATTGCATTCCAGTCCCTCACGCAGAACCGATGCCACTTCATCCGGGGTTTTCGCCCGCAGCCCCACGGCGCCGTAGGCCTCGGCAAGCTTGACGAAATCCGGGGCATGGACAAACTGGGTGGACGAATAGCGCCGTTTGTAGAACAGCTCCTGCCACTGTCGCACCATGCCCAGAAAGCCGTTGTTTAAGATCACCACCTTCACCGGAAGATTGTACTGCACAGCCGTGGCCAGTTCCTGGATGTTCATCTGTATGGAGCCGTCGCCGGCAATGTCGACAACGGTCGTGCCCGGTGCACCCACCTGGGCGCCGATGGCCGCGGGCAGCCCGAATCCCATGGCGCCCAGCCCTCCGGAGGTGATAAAATGGCCGGGTTCCTTGACGTGGTAATACTGGGCCGCCCACATCTGGTTCTGGCCCACTTCGGTGGAAATGATGGCATCGCCGCCCGTGAGGTCATAAAGGGTTTCGATCACGTACTGGGGCTTGATCACCTCTGCCTGCTGATAAGCCAGGGGGGTGGTTTGTTTCCATTCATCAACCTGTGCAAGCCAAGGCTTGCGGGTTTCTTCCAGCCCTTCCCATTTTTTTTTGTCCACAAGCGTGTTGATTTCCGCCAGGGAGATTTTGCAGTCACCCACTACGGGCACGTGAACCGGCACGTTTTTTTGGATGGAGGTGGGATCGATGTCGATCTGCACGATTTTGGCATTCGGGGCAAACTCGTCGACCTTGCCCGTGACCCGGTCGTCAAAGCGCACCCCCACGGATATGAGCAGGTCGCATTCAGAAACCGCCATGTTGGCCCGAAACGTGCCGTGCATGCCCAGCATTCCCAGCCATAACGGATCCGTTCCCGGAAATCCGCCCAGCCCCATGAGCGTGCTGGTCACCGGGATCTGCAGCTTGCGCGCCAGTTCGGTCAACTCCCGGTGTCCCTGGCACAGGCTGACGCCGCCGCCGGAGAAAATCACCGGCTTTTGTGCTTTGGCAATGAGATCCACCACCTTGTTGAGCTGCTTGATATTGGGCTTGTAGGTGGGATTGTAGGTTTTGAGCTTCACCTCTCCGGGCACGTTGAACTGGGTTGTGGCATTGATCACATCCTTGGGCAGATCCACCAGCACCGGTCCGGGTCTGCCGGAGCGGGCGATGTGGAAGGCCTCTTTGATGGTGCGCGCAAGGTTGCGAACGTCCTTGACCAGGTAATTGTGCTTGGTGCAGGGCCGGGTGATGCCCACAATATCGACTTCCTGGAAGGCGTCGTTTCCGATCAGGGCAGTGGGCACCTGGCCGGTCAAGATCACCATTGGAATGGAGTCCATATACGCCGAGGCAATGCCGGTGACCGTATTGGTGGCCCCGGGCCCGGAGGTCACCAGGCAGACGCCCACTTTTCCGCTTGCCCGGGCATAGCCGTCTGCGGCATGGGCGGCGCCCTGTTCATGGCGAACCAGCACATGGTTGATGCTTTTTTCCTCCATCAGGGCATCATAAATATCAATCACCGCTCCGCCCGGATATCCAAAAACGGTGTCCACTCCTTCTTCCTGAAGCATTTTCAGAAGTATATCAGCACCTTTGAGCTTCATTGTCTTTCCTCGTCATTCTTTGGGGTCATTTTTTGCGCAATGTTTTTGCGGTTTATAAAAAACGGTTTCCAAGTCGAATGTTATCCCTTTAATACCGCTCCCTTGTCTGCTGAGGTGACCTGTTTGGCATATCTGGCCATGTAGCCTTTGGTGATTTTCGGTGCCGGGGCCTGCCAGTCGGAAAAACGTTTCTGCAGCTCGTTTTCATCGACCTGCAGAGAAATGCTTTTGCCGGCAATGTCAATGGCGATTATATCGCCTTCTTTTACCACGGCAATGGGGCCTTTCTGCATGGCTTCGGGCGAGACATGACCGATGGCCGCCCCGCGCGTTCCCCCGGAAAACCGTCCGTCGGTGATCAGGGCAACGTCGGCATCCAGATCCATTCCGGCAATGGCCGAGGTGGGGGTGAGCATCTCTCGCATGCCGGGCCCGCCCATGGGGCCTTCATAACGAATGACCACCACGTCTCCTTTGTTGATCTGGCCGTCCATGATGGCTTCAGTGGCGTCCTCCTCGGAATCAAACACCCGGGCAGGGCCTTCGTGCTGCATCATCTTGTCCACCACCGCGGACTGTTTGACCACGCATCCGTTGGGGGCCAGGTTGCCGAAAAGTACGGCCAGCCCGCCCACCCTGTGATGAGCCCGGTCAACGGGGCGGATGATCTCATCGTCGATAACACGGGCGGCGGCCAGGTTGTCCTTGACGCTTTTTCCCGTGACCGTCAAACACGAGGTGTCAATCAGGTCCGCTTCGGCCAGGGTTTTCATGACCCCGCCGATTCCACCGGCGTTTTGCAGGTCCTCGATGTGATGGGCCCCGCCCGGGCTCAGGGAGCACAAATGCGGGATCCGGTTGCTGATGTCGTTGATCCGGTTTAAATCCAGGGACATGCCGGCTTCGTGGGCCAGGGCCGCAATATGGAGCACCGTGTTTGTGGAACACCCCAGCGCCATGTCCACGCACAGGGCGTTTTCAAATGCCTCGTGGGTCAGTATCCGGCTCGGCACGAGTCCCTGTTCGTGCAGGGCCACACTCTGGATGCCGGCCTGCTTGGCCAGCCGGATCCGGGCCGACATTACCGCGGGGATGGTGCCGTTTCCGGGCAGCCCCAGGCCGATGGCTTCTGTGAGACAATTCATGGAATTGGCCGTAAACATCCCCGAGCATGATCCGCACGTGGGGCAGGCCGCATCTTCAATGCCGCAAAGTTCCTGCTCGGACATCACCCCACGCCGGACCTTGCCCACGGATTCAAACACCGAGATCAAATCAACCTTTTCGCCGGGGTTTTGCGGGTTGCGGCCGGCCAGCATGGGACCGCCGGAAATGAAAATGGCCGGAATATCCAGACGCGCGGCTGCCATGAGCATTCCGGGCACGATCTTGTCGCAGTTGGGAATCAGCACCAGGGCATCAAATGCATGGGCCGTGGCCATGATCTCAATGGAATCAGCAATCAGTTCCCGGCTGCCCAGGGAATATTTCATGCCTTCATGGCCCATGGCAATGCCGTCGCATACACCGATGGTGCCAAACTCCACAGGCGTGCCCCCGCCCATGTAGATGCCGGCGCGGACCGCCTCGCTGATCTGGTTTAAGTGCGTATGGCCCGGCACCACGGTGTTTACCGAATTGGCAATGCCGATCAGCGGCCTGCGGATTTCATCATCGGTGTAGCCCGCAGCCTTGAGCAATGCCCGGTGCGGTGCTCTTCCGATACCCTGCTTGGCGATGTCGCTTTTCATGATTTGTCTCCCCCTGAAACAAAAAAACCGTTATCAGCTTTTCGGGGCTGATAACGGTTTATGTAAGAATTTATGCTGCTTAAAAATTTTTACGAGCCATTATCAACCCCGTTTCCCGTCCAGTAGGCCTACGCCCAGTACGGGTACGATAATCAGAATAAGGCTGAAAATGACCGGCCGGATATTCATTTTGACAATCCGATTTTTAATTCAACTGATTTTCAATTCAACTGATTGTCAGTTTAACTGGCTTTTTTCGGTTCCTGCAGATGATGCAGGGAAAAATCACAAAAAAAACCAATTACTGGATTCCAGATTCCCTATCAGCAGCGCATGGGCCTTGTCAACCCTTTATTTTGATATTTTTCCTGCGTTTTTGTTTTCCATGGTCAACTTGTTTTGGAACCAAGGTGACGGCCGAACCATTCCAGGGTGTTTTCCATGAATGTCTGCTGGTGTTCCGGCTGACCCAACGGGTGATCGCCGCCGGGCAGGCAAAGGAGTTTTTTGGGTTTGCCGGCGGCATCGTGGATTTGCAGGGCGTTTTCATAAGGCACCACCGGGTCGGCATCCCCGTGGCAGACCAGCAGGTGGTGGACGTTGGCAAGGTTTTCTGTGAGGTCATAGGTCAACTGCTCCCTGCGGATTTTGGCAAGGTCCGGATCTGTCTGATAATCTTCGGGGATGTGAATGGCGGAAAACCGGATGGGTGCGGCCAGGGTGACCACAGCGTCAAAATCTGTTTCCCGGGCCGCATGCAGCACCACCGCCCCGCCCAGACTGCTGCCGAAAAGACCCGCAGAGCGGCCCAGGTCCGGGCGCCGGCCCAGTATAGCCATGGCGGCTGCCAGATCCCGGCACCGGCCTTCAAAGGTGGTCACTTCCGCAAATACCCCGTCGCTTCTGCCGCATCCCCGGTGATCAAACCGGAAATAGGCAATTCCCATGCGGTTGCATTGCCGGGCCAGGTCCTGCTGTTTGGGGGAGTCGCCGTTGGACAGCATGCCGTGAACCCCGATGATAAAAGGGGGTTTTGGGGTTTGCGGCAGGTGCAGGGTGCCGTGCAGCCGCAGGCCGTCTGCCTCAAAAAACAGGGTTTCCTGCATATGGGCTCCTTTTTTGATGCAAGGGGATTCAAAATGTCATGCAACAGTCGTGAGCGGCAAATTGTCAATATATGTATCGTTTTCGGTATTGCAACGCAATTGGATTTGGTGGCTTGCAACGATTTTCGCATGGAGGCGGCCGTGAATCTTTTGCCGAAACCACTCCAATGCAGCCCGACAAACCCGCCCCGGCCGCCTCCATGTGCGGGGTGCTCTGCAAAGTCCTGGATGTAATGGGTTTTTCCTGCAAATGAACAGCCTATCACGGAGGCCCGGGGGCAGGGGTTGGTTTTTGAAGCGACATTGAGCGTTTGCGGGAAAATTCAGTCAATGCCGGAGCAAAAAAATTTCAAACTGTTTGAGGGCGATCAGCCCGAGTTTTTGAAATTTTTCGCGAAGGCATTGGCTGAATCCGCAAACGATCGGGAGCGAAAAAACCAACCCCTGTCTCCGGGCCTCCTGTCCATAAAACTTCGAAAAAGCCTTTTGCGATGGCAACGCAGATATTGACCTTTGTGTTTTGCCATCGGCTTTGTTTGACAGAGCATTATGATCCGGACTATGAAGCAAGAGAAAACATAAAACGTATTGGATGGATTATGACGGTTAAGAAAAAACAGGAAATTGAACTCGACGTCACGGGCATTGCCTTTGGCGGCCGTGGTATTGCCAAAATAGACGGGTATACGGTCTTTGTGGATCAGTCCGTGCCCGGCGACCGGGTTCTGGCCCGGATCGTGAAAAAGAAAAAATCCTATGCAGAAGCCCGCACCCTGCAGATAATCGAGCCGTCGGCTGACAGAATCGAGCCGCCCTGCAGGTATGCCGGGTGGTGCGGGGGGTGCAAATGGCAGTTTCTGCAATACGGGCGCCAGCTGGAATACAAGCGCCGGCATGTCAGAGAAGCCGTGGAGCACATCGGTCAGATCTCCGGGGTGCCGGTACATCCGGTGCTGCCGGCGGACAAGATCTTCGGATACCGCAACAAAATGGAGTTTTCCTGCTCTGACAGGCGGTGGCTGCTGCCCGAGGAGCTTGGCCGAACCGATATCCCGAAGGATTTTGCCCTGGGCCTGCACGTGCCGGGAACATTTGATAAAATTCTGGATATTGACGCCTGCCTGCTGCAGCCGGAAAAAGGAAACCGCATCTTAAATGATGTGCGCGACCGAATCCGGGCCTCAGGGCTGGCCCCTTACGGTCTGCGAACTCACGAAGGGTTCTGGCGGTTTGTGATGCTGCGCCATTCCGTGGCCGAAGACCGCTGGCTGGTCAACCTGGTCACGGCAGCCGAGGACCGCGGGGCGCTGGCGGCTGTTGCCGGCTATCTCATGGAGGCCCACGATGATATCGCCGGGGTGGTCAACAACGTGACGGCCAAAAAAGCGGCTGTAGCCGCAGGCGAATATGAAGTGCCCGTTTCCGGCCGGGCCTTTGTCCAGGAGCAGCTCGGTGAATTTGTCTTTGAAGTTTCGGCCAATTCCTTTTTTCAGACCAACACCGCACAGGCGGAAAAACTCTATGATACCGTGCGCAGATATGCACAGTTAAGCGGATCTGAGTCTGTGGTGGATCTTTATACCGGAACCGGTACAATTCCGATCTGGCTCTCAGCCGATGCGGGCCGGATCACCGGCCTGGAAATCGTGGAATCGGCCGTGGCTGATGCCGGAAAAAACTGCGAAAAAAATCAGATCACCAATTGCAGATTCGTGGCCGGCGACATCCGGCAGTCCATATCACAGATAGAACACAGGCCGGATGTGATGATTATTGATCCGCCCAGGGCGGGCATGCACAAGGACGTGGTAAAATCCGTACTGGACATGGCCCCGGAAAAAATGGTCTATGTCTCCTGCAATCCGGCCACCCTGGCCCGGGATCTGTCGTTGATGGCTGAAACCTATCACGTGGCTGAAATTCAGCCTGTGGACATGTTTCCCCACACGTTTCATATCGAGGCCGTGGCCCGGCTGGTGCGCAAATAAACGCAGCCATCCGGAAAAAAGACCAAAAGAAAATCCAGAAAGCATAAGAGGTGGCAGATGAAAATCGAAATGACCCCGATTGGCACATTTTATACGGATGAAACCGATATACCGCGGCACTGGACCGTTTCCGAGGCAAAGGGCAGAATTGAGATCAACCCGGATTTTCAAAAGGGCCTGCAGGACTTGGCTGTTGGCGAGCAGATTGTTGTGTTGTTTGGCTTTCATAAAAGCCAGGCCTTTACCCCGGATCTGCTGGTGCAGAAACCGCCGCACAGAGACAGGCCCTTTGGCGTGTTTTCCATCTGCTCGCCCCGGCGGCCCAACCCCATCGGCTTATCTGTGCTGCGCGTGACAGATATCCGGGAAAACGTTCTGGAGGTGGAAAACATCGACATGCTCGATCAGACCCCGATCCTGGATATCAAGCCGCATATCACGGGGGAAAAATAGCCCGGCCCGGCCAATTTGCCGGCAGCTGCCTGCGGATGCGGATACGTGTTGCCGGCTACAGCCGGAAGTGTTATTGTTAGATTAAGCTAAAAAATTCATATCTTTTTCACCTCCAACCCTAGGGAGGGCCGGCCATGAAAACAAAGATCCATCGCATCCTTTGCGCCACGGATTTTTCAGATGTATCCCGGATGGTGGTTCCCTACGGAATTGAGCTGGCAGCGGAATTAAACGCGGAACTCTATGTGGCCCATGTCATTGATCTTCCCACCATCTCGGTTTACGGAGAGGCGGTTTTTGATCCCATCACCCAGCAGCAGCGCTTTATGGAGTTTGCCCGCAGGGAGATAGAAAACCAGCTAAAACAGGCCTCCGTGGAAGCAACGCCGCTGATCACCATCGGACACGCCACAGAGGAGATCGCCTCCATGGCCGCGGATTACGACGTTGATCTGGTGATTGCCGCCACCCACGGTCGCTCCGGGATCAAACGATTGTTTCTCGGGTCTGTAACCGCCCGTCTTATGCGCATGCTGAGCTGCCCCATTCTGGTGCTGCGCACCATTGAGGAACTGGAAAAACCCCACCGTCAGACTATTCCGTTTAAACGCATCCTGGTGGGCTGCGATTTTTCAGAGGACTCGGATACGGCCGTGGAATGCAGCGTAAATATTGCCCAGGAGTTTGAGGCGGAGCTGCATCTTGTCCACGTGGTGGAGCCCACCCAGTACAAGGATCATTTAAGCTTTCCCGCCCAACCCGGTGATTCGTTGCCCACAGATCTCCATGAGGCCATCAAGCAGAAGCTTTCGGCTATGGTGCCGGCTGATGCGGCCAACTGGTGCGAAGAGATCAAAACCAGTGTGCTGGTGGGAAAGCCTTACGCGGAACTGGTGCGGTATGCGGATCTTTATGACATGGACATGATCGCCCTTGGGGTGCGCGGTCACGGCATGGTTGAAAACCTGCTTGTGGGATCCACCACCGACCGGGTGGTTCGCCGGGCACCGTGTCCGGTCCTGTCGGTGAATCCGGCGGTACGGCAGTAACCGCACCGCCGACCCGGAAATTATGCTGCGGTTTCTTTCAGGATTTTTCCCTTTGTGCTGATCACGATCTGCTTGTGGGGCACCTGTGTGTCCGCGGCTTCCATGCCTTTTCTGACCACCTGGGGCAGTCCGCTGCAGCACGGCACTTCCATGGTCACCGTGGTCACCGACCGGATGCCCGCCTGTTTGAATACGTCTGCAAATTTTTCCGTATAGCTGTCAATATCGTCGAACTTGGGACATCCCATCATTACTGCTTTCCCCTGCAGCAGATCCCTGTGCAGGTCCGGGTAGGCCACGGCCACGCAGTCTGCGAGCACCAGCAGGTCAGCGCCTTTTAAAAATTTTGCATTGGCGGGCACCAGGCGGATTTGCACCGGCCAGTGGGAAAGGGCGGAATCCGGGCTCTGATCTCCTTGAACGCTTCGGGCACCTTGACCGGAATCCTCGAAAATCTGCACTTGCCGGGACGGGCATCCGCAGGCCAATTCCGGCTGGGTTTCGTTTGTTTCAGACCCGGTTTGCTGAAGATTTTCCAGATGTTTTTCCACGGCTTCCTCGTCAAACTCCTCGGCTTCGCGTTCCACGATTTTCAGGGCGCCGGTGGGGCATTCACCCATGCAGGCCCCAAGGCCGTCGCACAGATTCTCGGAAATGACCTTGGCCTTGCCGTCGATGATCGCAATGGCGCCTTCGGCACAGGCAACAACGCACTGGCCGCAGCCGTCGCAGAGATCCTCGTTGATTTCTATGATTTTTCGCAGGGTTTTCATTATTTTCTCCGATGAATACGCTTTGATGGTTTGGTAAAAAGTTTCTAAGTAACTTCCAAAAAAAGGTGCTGTTATAGTTTGATCCCGGGGTTTGGGCCGGGAAGAACGCTTCCAAGGAAGCCCAAGAGCGAGGTCGGTTTTTGAAGCGACATTGAGCGTTTACGGAAAAATTCAGCAAATGCCGGAGCGTAAAAATTTCAAATTGTTTGAGGCCGACAGGCCGAGTTTTTGAAATTTTAGCGAAGGCATTGGCTGAATCCGTAAACGATCAGGAGCGAAAAAACTGACCCCGACCGCAGGGCTTCCTTCCTGCAAAAATGCCAGGCGGAATAAAAAGCTTCTTCCGATTCTGTCATTTTTTTGTTATTTGTAAAAATTTGAAGTTAATTCAAAAAAATCTCTTTTGCCCGCTTTTGGCCGGCTTGTGTTAGAAACTGCCGGCTGATAACCTTTTCCATGTGGGCTTTGTCCGGTTCTTTGCTTTTTGCCGAATCCTCCAGGTTGGCGATCAGGTCCGCATCATAGAGGACCCTGAAGTTCAATGTCTCATTTTCCCGGGGATGGTGGTGGTGGCCGATGATGTCGCAGACCTCGTCGATCATGGCATCTGCCGCGCCCACATCCTCCATGATCTGTCTGGCAACCCGAGGGCCTTCTTCCTCCTGATAGCGGGCAGCGCTGCTGCCATGCTTTTTTTCCGCCTCTGGAATGCCGATATCATGCAGGTATGCGGCTGCCAGAATCACCGCCATATCCCCGCCCTCCCGGCCGGCGATGGCTTCGGCATGCCGGGCCACCCGGGTGGCATGTCCGATGCGCTTGAAGTCCTGCCTGAAATATTTTTTCATTTCCACGGCAATCCGGTCCTTCATCAGCTCCTGGCGCTGGGCCAGCAGTTCCGGGGGCAGCTCGCCGAGACACTGGTCTGCGAACTTGCAATAGGCCGCGCACCCGAAGTCCATGTTCGGATTGACAAACCGGTGACCGCAGTGACCGCATTTGCGCATGGTATCATCCTTGAAAAATTCCACCGGCTTTTTGCATTCCGGGCACTCGGTTTCAAAAATGGCGCCCGGTTTCCAATATCTGCTGTCCTGTCCTGGGCATTTCATTCTATGCTCCTCCTTTTTGCCGGCCCTGGATTCATATGCAGCGCCTGGTTCACGTCTGATCTCAAATTAAGCATCCATTGGGATTGCGTAAATTGTTTGTCTCCTTTTTAAGGTATTTGCCGGGGTCCTGCATTGACTTAAGTCAAGCTTCCGGTTTGACAGTCTCCACGAGTGGAAATAGTTTATAAGAAAACCAGTACGAATGAATTTTAACCCACCGGACCCAAAGGAGAGGCTATATGGCTGACAAGGAAGCGCTTTGCGAAAAAATCAAAGAGATTTACCCGGATATCGGCGAATGCGGCATTGATGTAACAGTGGATTATGACCAGGAAAACAAGGCCTGGGTCGTGGATTTGAAAAAAGACCAGCATGAGCTCAAAACCTTTCTCGAACCCGAGGATGCAGAGACCTGCATGATGGGCAAGCAGTGCATCGGCCTGGGCATCCAGATTGCCCAGCTAAAGGACAATATCCTGAAAACCTAAAGATCTGCAAAAATCCCGGGCTGGATACACAAATCCAGCCCGGTAAAAAAAACGATAAAAAATCTTGACAAAGTTTTCACGATAGCGTAGTTAATTTTTAATAAAAGTTAGAGAAGCAAAATTTAATGAGAGCTCTCAAATGAATGAGCCCCAAAAACCGGATACAAAGGATAAACCGTTGACACCGGTGATGGAAGATTATCTGGAAGCCATTTTCGATTTGGCCGCTGAGAAAAAAGTGGTCCGGGTCAAAGATATTGCCGGTCGGCTGGACGTAAAGATGCCCACTGTTACCAGTATGCTCAAAACGTTGAGCAAACGGGGCCTGGTTCATTATGAAAAGTATGAATATGTTGAATTGACCGCCAACGGCCTGGCCGTGGGAAAGGAAATGCGGCGACGGCATGGGATCTTATATCAGTTTTTAACCGATATTTTGCAGGTTGAGCCGCAGATGGCCGACGAGGAAGCCTGCAGGATGGAACATGCGCTCAGCACTTCGACACTTGAAAGTTTTACGGATTTTATGGCCTTTATTCAGCAGTGTCCCCGGGCAGGGGAAAACTGGCTTCAGCATTTTGAAGAATACCGGCTTTGCGGCTATCAGCCGGAAAAATGCCGGGCCAGAACCGGTGACTTTGCCTGTGAACTCAAAAGTCGGGTCGGTTCTTTAAAAGACACTTCATCGGAAAAATAAGCCGCATAGGCTGATATCCGCCGTATTTTTTGGCATGGGGCCAGAGGCGGTTATTTTTTGGTGCATTCAGTTAGAAATATAAAACAATTAATGTGTTATCTAATCAATCAATAGTTGTCTATCCCGGAATCCCTCCTCAAGCCGGGGAAGGTTTCCGGGAAGGTTATGGCAATTTTTGGAAAGGACTGGAAAATGACATTGGATCAATTAAAGCCCGGGGATGAAGCCTATGTTGAAAAATTGTGCAGCCGGGACAGACTGGGGCGCAGGCTTATGGATATGGGGGTTTACCCCGGCCTGCGGATTCGGGTGATCCGGAATGCACCCCTTGAAGATCCCATGGAAGTGGAACTGGACGGATATTATATCAGTCTTCGGCATGAAGAAGCCAGGGCAGTGGAGATTGCATGCAAATGAGGCAGCAAAAAACGAAAATTGGACTGGCCGGCCAGCCCAACTCCGGCAAATCCACACTATTTAATGCTTTGACCGGTGCCCGGCAGCATGTGGCCAACTATCCCGGAGTAACCGTGGAAAAAAAGATCGGTTGGTATGCCGGCAACGGGGAAAATGTGGAAGTCGTTGATCTCCCGGGCACCTACAGTCTGACCTCCTATTCTCCGGAGGAGCAGGTGGCCCGGGATTTTATCCTCCGGGAAGATCCGTCCGTGGTGATCAATGTGATGGATGCATCCAATCTCAAGCGCTGCCTGTTTTTGACGTTTCAGTTAATGGAAATGCAGGCGCCGGTGGTCCTGGCCCTGAATATGATCGATCTGGCGGAAAAACGCGGCATTTCCATTGATACGCAAAAGCTTTCCGGACTTTTGGGCATTTCCGTGGTGGCCACGAATATGAAAACCGGCCGCGGGAAAAAGGAACTGCTCGACACCATTTCAGCACTGGCGGATACCAGTGGTTCGTCAGGCGGCATCGGGCTGGACTACGGGGAGATGGAGCCGTTTTTGCGCGACATTGAAAGCCGTGTTCTGGCCGAGACCCCGCAATTGCCGGCAGCTTATCCCCTTCGCTGGCTGGCCGTCAAACTAATGGAAGGCGACAGCGAAGTAATTCGACTGGTTGCATCGGTCCATCCGAGCCCTGAGGATTTTACCGCAGATATTGAACGGCTGCGCGCAGACTTCGAGTCCCGGTTTGATGAAATGCCGGAAATCCATATTGCCAACCGCCGCTATCAGGAGGCGGATCGGATCGCCAGATCCTGCATGTCACCGGGGCAAGCCCGGCGGCTTTCCTGGTCGGATCGGATCGATAAAGTGGTCTGCCACCGGCTGATGGGGCCGGTGGTCCTGGTGGCGGTGATCTGGCTGCTTTATTATTTGTCCATTGTCCAGGGTTACAATGTCACCAATTATACCTGGCCGATTCTGGCAAAGATCCGCAGCTGGGTGGAAGTCCTCCTGCCCGGGGCCGGATTTATTGAAATTCCGGTAATGCGGGCCTTTGGCTTGTGGTTTGTTGACAGCATCAATGCCCTTCTCAATTACATTCCCATATTTTTTATTCTGTTTGCCTTAATTGCCATTCTGGAAGATTCCGGTTACATGCCCCGCATGGCCTTTATCATGGACCGGCTTTTTTCACGCTACGGCCTGCACGGCCAGTCCACCCTGCCCATGGTGCTCGGCGGTATTTATGTGGGCGGATGCGCCGTGCCCGGAGTCATGGCGTGTAAAGCAATACCCGATGAACGCTCGCGGCTGGCCACCATTTTGGTGATCCCCCTGCTCAATTGCCTGGCCAAGGTGCCCCTTTATGTACTGTTGATTAATATTTACTTCGCTTCCCACAAAGCCTGGGCCATGTTTTTCATTTCCACGATCAGTTTGCTTTTGGTGCTGCCCATTTCAAAAATCCTGACTCTGACGGTGCTGAAAAAAAGGCCCACTTCCCCTTTTGTCATGGAAATGCCCCCCTATCATGTGCCCACTGTGCGCGGAGTGCTGACCCGGGCAGTGGAACGGGTCTGGCTCTTTGTGCGCAAGATTACAACTATTGTGGCCGCCGTGGCCGTGGTGGTGTTTATCCTGATGCGGTTTCCCGGCATCAGCGAAGAGCGCATGGCGCATTATCAGGAAGAAAAGCACAAAGCGGTCTCATCTTTTATCCAGGATATTGAGGATACGGATTATGCCGACGCTATTGATCCGGACAACATCATGGATTTTGTCCGGTACTGGAGCGGTTACAAAAATGCGCGCCTTGGGGCGGGCGGCGGTGATGCCGCCAAAGCCGTCAATGAAAGATTCAGGGAAAAAGACCCGGAGCTTTATGAAATTGTCACCCGCCAGGGAAAAGACGGCATGATTGCCTATCGGGCCGCCCGTAGCCTGGAGCGGAGCCGCAAGCAATTGCTCATGGATATGAAAAATGAGCAGATCCATAACAGTTTTCTGGGATGGGCCGGAAAGAGCCTGGAGCCGGTTACCCGGTATGCAGGGTTTAACTGGCGGGTTAACGTGGCGCTGCTAAGCGCGCTGGCCGCCAAAGAAAGCAGCGTTGCCACCCTGGGAGCCCTGTATGAATCAGATGAGCGGGGAGAATCCCTGGAAAAACGCATGGCATCAAAAGAGACAGGATTCACTCCGCTGCATGGTCTTTCCCTGATGCTTTTCATGGTGCTTTATCCGCCGTGCCTTGCCGCGGCTATTGCAGTTAAGATTCAGGCCGGGGGAACCCGGTGGATGCTGTTTTCCATTGGCTATTCCATGGTTTTGGCACTTGGCGTTGCCGTGGCGGTTTTTTCCGGGGGCAGGGCCCTGGGGTTCAGCGGCTTTCAAGCCATGTGGATTTTCTACGGTCTTGCCCTGACATTGACGGTGGTCATGGGACTGGTCCGAAACCGGCCGGATTTTGATGTTATTTAGGGCGGTAACATTATTTGGCGGAAAATCTGAATGTTTATTGAAAGGAATCGTTTTTTTAATGGACGGATGAGGGGCCCTGAGCGCTTCCGGGCCCCTCATCAGGTTTTAATTTACTTAATTTAAAGGAGGTTTGTTGTATGCAAAAGACAAGATGGACGGCACTTATGGGATTTATTCTGATTCTCGCGGCATCAGGGCCGGCTCTGGCCCATACTCCCGTGTGCTCCTGCTATGGAATTGGCGATGGCACGGTGGTTTGTGAAGGTGGATTTTCTGACGGCTCGTCTGCAGCGGGCGTGGAAGTACGCGTGGTCGCAGAAGACGGAAAAGTGCTGGAAAAAGGCAAAATGAATGATTTCAGCGAATTTGAGTTTGACCAGCCGGAAGTGCCCTACACCGTCATTTTTGATGCGGGAAAGGGGCATGAGGTTGAAATTCCAGGCGAGAAAATTGATTAGCAAATCAACCGCAATGATTCTGAAAAAACCTTGAAAGTCAAGATAAAAAGGGAGATGCAGGAATGAAAAAATGGGTAGTGATGGCTGCAGCCGCCGCAGTATTTATGACAGCCCCTGCAATGGCACATTTCCAGATGATTTATACCCCGGAAACCGCTTTGGAAAACGGGCAGGCCATTGATCTGAAACTGGTATTCACCCATCCTTTTGATGCCGGCCATACCATGGATATGGAAGAGCCCGAGCAATTCTTTGTGGTGCGTAAACAAAGAAAAAAGGATTTGAAAGACACCTTAAAACCCATTGAGTGGACGGGGCTGGAAAACAGTGGTGCAGCCTATGAAAGCACCTGCCGCCTGAGGGGGATGGGCGACAATGTGTTTTGCCTGGTGCCGACCCCTTATTATGAGGAAGAAGAAGACGTTTATATTCAGCAGATCACCAAGATGATGGTCAATACGGCCGGGTTTCCAACGGATTGGGATGCGGAAATCGGGCTGCCGGCTGAAATCGTGCCCCTGGACAAGCCTTATGCGCTGTGGACCGGAAATGTATTCCGGGGTGTTGTCAAAAGAGAGGGCAAACCGGTTCCATATGCAGAAATCGAGGTGGAATATCTCAATCATGAACCGGATATGAAAAAAAACGCCTTTGCCGGAAAGGCGAAAGTCCGGGCCCCTCAGGATTCATTTGTCACCATGACCATTAAAGCCAATGCCAGCGGTGAATTCACCTATGGCCTGCCCAGGGCCGGGTGGTGGGGTTTCTGTGCTCTGGGTGCGGGCCCGGCCACTGAGCACAACGGCAGGGAACTTTCCCAGGATGCCGTGATCTGGGTCCAGGCCCGGGATATGAAATAAAGGAAATTCGTTCATGGAAACCGTGCTGCTTGTGATCATCGGGTGCGCGGCCGTCTGGTACCTGTGCCGTTACATTGTCCGCGCACTCAGCGCGGGTGGTTCCGGGTGCGGGTGTGCAACGTGCCGGGATTGTCCATTGGCGCAAAAACAAGAAAAGCAGGAAAAATGCCAATAACCCCGGCAAGGCAATTCATTATTTGCAATTTAAAATAAAAAAAGAAATGGAAAAGGAAAGAATGAAACAGATTATTGTATCGATACTCAGTTTTTGCATGTGCGTGATAGTGACGGGCTCGCCGGTATTTGCCAAGGAGCTGTCCAATTATGAGTTAACCCGGAAAATTAACGAACTTGAACAAAAAGTGGGAATAAGGGATTTTTCCGGTCAGTGGACGGATCGGATTTCCATCAGCGGCCTGCTGGAAGTCGAAGGGGTGTATGAAGATCGGGACAACCGGGACGGCACAGGTGAAGATTCCAGCGATCTGAACCTGGCAACGGTCGAGCTGGGCATTGATGCGCAGTTCAACGATTATGTTAGCGGACATGTTGTGTTTTTGTGGGAAGAAGACGACACCGAGCCCGTGGACCTGGATGAAGGTTTTATTACTTTAAGGCCGGGCAGAGCCAGTCCGTTTTATCTGACCGCCGGCAAACTCTACGTGCCGTTTGGCAATTTTGAAACCCACATGGTTTCCGATCCCCTGACCCTGGAACTCGGAGAGACCCGGGAGTCGGCCGCAGTGGCGGGTGTTAAGCAAAACGGCTTTTACGCATCGGCCTACGTTTTCAACGGGGATACGGACAAATATAATGATGACAGTCACTTGGACAATTTCGGGGCCAATGCCGGATATATCATGGAGAGGGAAAACTTCACCCTGGATGCGGGTGTTGGCTATATCAACAATATCCTTGATTCAGACTTTTTATCCGATGAAGGCATTGAAGAAGTAGATGATTATGTGGGCGGGGTCGCAGCCCATGCCATTTTTTCCTCCGGGCCGGTGACCCTGATCGGCGAGTACATGACCGCCTTGGATGATACCGAGTATACGGACAATGGCAACATAATGGAAATAAAAGAGATTTCCGCATGGAACCTGGAACTGGCCTATGGCTTCACCTTTGCGGAAAAAGACACCACCCTGGCTGTGGGTTGGCAGGGAACAGACGATGCAGGCGGGTTTCTGGCAGAGGACCGCTACATCTGTGCGATGAGCATGGACGTGTTTGATTCCACATCCGTTGCCCTGGAATATTTCCATGAGGAATATGAAAATGATGATGAAAACGATGCCGTGACCGCCCAGCTGGCCTTCGCATTTTAACCAGCAGAATTGCCGCAAAATGAGACATTTGCTTGACTTGAACCGGTAACGTGCTATGATTTTTCCCCTGCTTTGGCCTTTGTGCCCGGCAGGGGTTTTTTAATTTTGCAGCCGGCTGCAGCTGCGGCCGGCAAACAGATGGATCCAGGCGAATCAAACGGTTTAAAACAACTATGTCTGACGACACACTCACCCGGCTGCTTTCGGAAAAACAGAACCTCATACGAATCCTGGATCATTTAAAGGAAGGTATTATCGCCCATGATCTGAAACGCAGGATCTTTTTTTTCAACGAGGAGGCAGAACGGCTCACCGGATACAGCCGCAATGAGGTGCTGGGCAAAGACTGCCACGAGGCGTTTGGCCAGCCGTTTTGCGGCCAGAAGTGCCTTTTCGATGAAAACCAGCCGGAAAATCACCAGGATCTGCCTGAATACATGGAGTATCCGGTCACGATCCTGACAAAAGACGGCCAGAGCCGCAAGGCGGAAATGTCGGTTTCCCCGATCCGGGATGATACCGGTGTTATCGTGGGTGTGCTGGCCTCTGTGAGCGACCTGACCGAACTGCTCAAGCTCCGGTTCAAGGCCGGGGAATTATCCGGATTCGGCAGCATTATCGGCCGGGATTACAAGATGCTCCAGATTTTTCAGCAGATCCGGGATCTGGCCGCTTATGACTACCCGGTGCACATCTCCGGGGAAACCGGCACGGGAAAAGAACTGGTGGCAGAGGCCATTCACCATGAAAGCCGCCGGGCCGGGGCATCCTTTGTCCCCATCAATTGCGGGGCCCTGCCCGAAGGCCTCATTGAAAGCGAGTTGTTCGGTCATGTCAAGGGTGCTTTTTCCGGGGCCATACGGGATAAAAAAGGCCGTTTTGAGCTGGCGCACAACGGGACGGTGTTTCTCGACGAGATCGCCGAGCTTTCCAATGCCATGCAGGTCAAGCTGCTGCGGTTTCTGCAGACCGGAAAATTTGAAAAGGTGGGCGGCGAAAAGACCGTGAGCGTGGATGTGCGCATCATCAGCGCCACAAACAAGGACCTGAAAAAACAGATCCAGGCCGGGGCGTTCCGGGAGGATTTGTATTACCGGTTAAATGTGATTCCGGTTCATTTGCCCCCCCTGCGGGAGCGGCGAAATGACATCCCGCTTCTTATTGAACATTTCCTGCGCAATGCGGCCCGGGAGCACGGCGATGAACCCCCAAAGGTGGTCTCCGAAGAAGCTTTGGGTATTATGCTCGATTATGACTGGCCCGGCAATGTCCGGCAGCTGCAGAATGTGCTTCAGTTTGCCATTGTCAAATCCGGCGGCAGCGTGATCCGGCCGTCAAATCTGCCATTGGAGCTTCGCAGTGCAAAATCGTCTGAAAAGCGGCGGGGGCCGGACAAAAAACTCGATGTGGATTCCGTTCGTGCGGCCCTGGAAAAAACCGGGGGAAACAAGGTCAAGGCGGCAAAGCAGCTGGAAGTGGGGCGCGCCACATTGTACCGGTTTATCCGGGATTATCCGGAGGCGGTCCCGGAAAACGAGTAAGGCAGGCGGTTTCTGAGCCCGATGCCGGCCATGTCCATGTACACGTCATAGACCAGAATTTCCACCCCGTTTTTTACAGCCCTTCGCAATTCCTCCCCGTATGCCGGGTCAATGTGGTCGGCCGGCATAAATTTGACGGCGTCCATGCGCTGTACCAGGAAAAACATCACACACCTGTGGCCTTCTGCGGCCTGGCGCTGCAGCTCTTTTAGATGATTTCGACCGCGCTGGGTTTGCGCGTCCGGAAAATACCCGGTCTGGTTTTCCACCAGGGTGCAGTTCTTGATCTCCACCCAGCATTTTCCGGTTGTGCGGCTTTCCAGCATCAGGTCAAACCGGGTGTGATCCCCGGCCCGCACTTCGGCGCGCACTGAATCATATCCCGACAGCTCCGGGATCACGCCGGATTCCGTACACCTGCGCACCAGCCGGTTGGGCACCAGGGTGTTTGTGCCCACTAGGGAGCCGGGCATTTCAATGAGTTCCCAGGTGTATTTGAGTTTGCGCCGGGGATTGTCGGAAACAGAGATGTAAACGGGCCTTCCGGGCTGGCTGCAGCCGGCCATGCTCCCGGAATTGGGACAGTGGGCCGTTACCGTCTCACCGGTTGCCAGCCGGATGTCTGCAATAAACCGCTTGTATCGGCGGATCAGTGTGCCGGCGATGAGTTTTGGCCATTGGATGAAACAATTTTGTACCATGATACAGCCCTGATACATCAAAATCGACAGAAAGAAAACCCAATCCGTGCATTGCCGGTCATGTCTGCATGACTTGACAACATCCTGCGGCAACTCCCATGATAAAAATAACACTTTGTTTTTATATAAAAATTGATTTATATTGGGATTGGTTTTCAGGGGGACCAAACAGCTTTCTGCCCAAAAAACCGGCCGGTGCAGCAGTGTTTTGGCATGAAAGTTGTAAAGTTTGCATCATATGATTCAACAAAAAATCAAAAGCAGCAGCAACCCCTGTCAGCACAAAAATAAATGCCAGCATTCACAGAAATGATGGATTTCAGGTATTGAAACCGGCCAACGAAAATATTAAAAGAACAATGGAACTTGTCAAAGCCATGCTGGAGCTTGCCGATGATGGTGATGCCGAGCGGGAGGATGCGGGCTGCGGCGTTCTTTACGGGATGATCCGGGATGCGGGCTACAAAATCCGTAAACGGGCTGAAGCCGAAAAGGCCGCCCATATGCAGAAAGGCAACTGGCGATAACCCTCTGCAGCGTTTTGTCCGGCATCTGCAGCAGTCAGCCGGCATGGGACTGGCAAAAAAATTTATAGGCATTATTTTTGTGAAAAGTGCTGGTTTGTTAACTTTAATACAACGGAGGAAGTGATGGCTGCATTTGATTTCAGCGCTGATGATGTTTTTAAGCTGGCCGAGGATATCGAGATCAACGGTGAGCAGTTTTACCGAAAAGCCGCACAAGATGTGGACGACCCCAAAAACGAGGAAATGCTTAACAATCTGGCGGACATGGAAGCAGATCACAAGCGGCTTTTTGAGCAGATGCGCGCTGAGTTAAAGGAGAAGGAAAAAACCCAAACCGTATTTGACCCTGAGGGAGATGCGGAAAATTATCTCAAGGCCCTGGCAGACATTCGGGTGTTTTTTGAAAAACCCATTGACACATCTTCCATGGAAAATATTTTAAAAGCCGCCATCCAGGCGGAAAAAGACTCCATCGTGCTTTATCTGGGCATGAAGGAACTGGTGCCGGAAAAATACGGAAAAAACCGGCTGGAAAATATCATCAAGGAAGAAATGGGGCATATCCGCCTGCTGAGCGGGGAACTGACCAAGCTCAAGAAATAGTTTCCCCGCCGGCGCCGGACCAGGGCCCTATAACCGTTACCATGCAAAGGAGGTGACACTATGCCCAGCTGGAAGTGCAGCAACTGTGGATACACATTTGACGCTGATGCGCCGCCGAAACAGTGTCCGTCATGTAAGGAAAAATGCGAATTCGTGGACAATTCCTGCTACACTCCGGATTGCGCGGACTCGGGCCGTGACGACCGGATCGGTTCCAAACGCTGATAATCCGTTTTCACATGAACATGGTTGACGGTCCGCTGATGCTCAAAAAGAGCAGCCTTGGCGGCGGCATCAAGATGGCACAGGATTACGGCCGCCAGGTTGCGGCCAAACTGGAATGATTTTTAGCTGAACCAACAGGAGGAAATGAGCATGGACAAGTATGTTTGCACCATCTGCGGATATGTGTATGACCCGGCCCAGGGTGATCCGGACAACGGCATTGCAGCGGGCACCAGTTTTGAGGATCTTCCCGACGACTGGGAATGCCCGGTCTGCGGTGCGCCCAAGGCTGATTTTGAAAAACAGGCATAGAACCGTAAAACCGGTTTCAGGCATTTTTGCGCTCCCGTCCGGGAAAAGCTCCTGAAACCGGTTTGTTTTTTTGTAAACCCGGCGGATTGTCAATCTGTGCCGGTTTGAACCAGTGACGCAAATAAGACCGACAATTTCAAAAAGCAGCAAACAGAGAGGCGACAGGCTATGAAACCGGTGGAGATCGCAAAAGGCGTTTATCATGTCGGCGTACATGACTGGAACATCCGGGATTTTCACGGATATTCCACGGAAAAGGGCACCAGTTACAATGCTTTTCTGATTGTGGATGAAAAAATCGTGCTCATCGACGCTGTCAAAAAGGAATTTGCCGACCAGCTGCTGGCCAATATCTCGCAGGTTGTGGATCCGAAAAAAATTGATATGGTGATCAGCAATCATACCGAGATGGACCATTCCGGGGGACTGCCGCGGGTCATGCACTATATCGGTGAAGACAAGCCGGTGTTGTGCTCCAAGATGGGCAAAAAGAACCTGTCCCAGCATTTTTCACAGGACCTGAACTACCGGGCAGTGGAAAACGGCGAGGAGATTTCCCTGGGCGGCCGGAGCCTGGTTTTTCTTGAAACCCGCATGCTGCACTGGCCCGACAGCATGTTTACCTTTGACAAGACCAACGGAATTCTTTTTTCCAGCGATGCATTCGGCCAGCACTATGCCGGCTATGAAATGTTTGATGACGTGATCGGCAATGCCATCATGGCGCATGCAAAGAAGTATTTTGCCAATATCCTGCTGTTGTATGCGCCCAAAATTTTAAAGCTGGTGGAGCAGGTAACCCAAATGGGCCTGGATATCCGCATGATCTGTCCCGATCATGGGATTATCTGGCGAACGGATCCGGCCAAAATCATCAATGCCTATGTTGCCTGGAGCCAACAGGAGCCATTGAACAAGGCGGTGGTGGTCTATGACACCATGTGGAAAAGCACCCGCATCATGGCCGAAGCCATTGCCGACGGCATCGCCGAAGCCGGCGTGGCGGTCAAGCCCATCCACATCCGGAGTTCCCACAGAAGCGAGATCATGACCGAGCTGCTCGATGCCCGGGCTTTTGTGTTCGGCTCGCCCACGTTAAACAACAATATTTTTCCCACCGTGGCCGATGTGTTGACCTATGTAAAGGGTTTGAAACCCAAAAACCGCCTGGGCGCAGCCTTTGGCTCCTACGGCTGGAGCGGCGAATCCGTGAAAATCATCCAGGCCGAGCTTGAAGCCATGGGCGCGCAGATCATTGACAAGGGCCTTCGGATCCAGTACGTGCCGGATGCCGATGCCGTGGCGCAGTGCGTGGATTTCGGCCGCCGCATCGGACAGGCTGTCAATGAATAACCAAAAACCCTCTGAGCCTGACGTTGAGCTGGCCGATTGCATTGAATGCGGCGTGTGTGCGGATCTCTGCCCGGATGTGTTTGAAATGACCGATGCCGGGTATGTGCGGGTGATTCCCCAGCCGGTCTATCCGAAAGACTGCGTGGATGAAGCCATCAAGCACTGCCCGGCCGACTGCATCCGCTGGAACCCTCAGGCTCCCGCAGGAGACGAATCATGAAAAAAGTGGCGCTGTTTGTATTCAATGATGATCCCATGTGTTTTACCCATGTGCTGTTAAATACCCTGGATATGCATGAGCGTGGATATAATGTCCAGGTGGTCCTGGAAGGCGAGGCCACCAAGCTGCTGCCCGGCCTGGAAAACGAAAAAACAGCAACTTACGAAATGTGGCGCAAGGTTATAGACCAAAAACTGGTGGCCGGGGTGTGCCGGGCCTGCTCCAAACAGATGGGCACCCAGGCATCTGCGCAAAAACAGGGCCTGGGGCTTCTCGATGACATGTCCGGGCATCCCTCCTTTGCCGGTTTTCGGGACCAGGATTACGAAATACTGGTATTTTAGCCGTGACTGGCGCCAGAGCCCTGAAACGTGAAATCCGGCAGGTGCTGGCCGATTCCGGGCAGGACAAGGCCATGGCCAGCATAGGGGGCCATCGGCCCAGGCAGGCCATTAATGCTCTGATATCGCATTTTTATGAAGCAGAAGCCTTGATCCGCTGGCGTGCAGTTACTGCCGCCGGCATTGTCACCGCGGATCTGGCCGAAGCAGAGCCCGAGTCAGCCAGGGTGATCATGCGCCGGTTCATGTGGATGCTAAATGACGAGTCCGGGGGCATCGGCTGGGGCGCGCCCGAGGCCATGGGTGAGGCCATGGCCCGAAATTCCCTGCTGGCCGCTGAATACGCCAGTGTCTTGTGCTCCTACATTGATCCCGGACAAAATTTTTTGGAACACCCGGGTCTTCAGCGCGGGCTGCTCTGGGGCCTGGGGGAACTGGCGCGGGCCCGGCCGCAGATGGCCGCATGGGCAGCACTGCATATCGCCGGGTTTCTTGATTCAGATGATGCTTATCACCGCGGCATCGGGGTCTGGGCGGCCGGCAATATGGGCAGCCCGGACAATCTTGACCGGGTTCATGCACTGACTTCAGACAGGGCTGTGATCGAATTTTTTGAAGACTGGCAGCTTTATTCGGTCTCTGTTGCAGAATTGGCCCTGCGGGCGGTTTCAGCCATTACCCGGACACAAGAGGAGGAATGATGTACGTTTTGGGTCTTCAGGGCAGCCCCCGGGCAAAGGGCAACACTAACTTTCTGATTGACGGATTGCTCGATCACCTCAGGGCAAAGGGTGCGGAAACCGAAAAAATTAATGTCCGCCGGCTGCGGGTGGAGCCTTGCATCGGCTGCGGCTACTGTGAGGAAAAAGGCATCTGCGTGTTTGCAGACGATGACATGACCGCCCGGATTTATTCCATGCTGCGCCGGGCCGATGTGGTGGTCCTGGCCGGGCCGGTTTATTTCTACAATTTTCCCGCACACATCAAGGCGGTCATTGACCGCACCCAGGCCCTGTGGTCGCGAAAATACCGCCACAGCCTGGAAGATCCGGGCCGGCCCTGGCGAAAGGGCATCCTTCTTTCCGTGGGGGCCACCAGGGGCAAGAACCTGTTTGACGGCATGAAGCTCACAGCCCGGTATTTTTTTGACGCTGTTGGTGCGGACTACACTGATTCCATTGTCTACCATAGAATCGAAGCCCCGGGCGATCTGACCCATCATCCCGGGGTGGCAGATGACATCCAATCCTGCGCCGCAAACCTGGATTCGCTTCTGGCCCGGAAAAAAATCCTTTTTGCCTGCCGGGAAAACGCCTGCCGCAGCCAGATGGCAGCGGGATTTGCCCGCTACCTGGCCGGCGACCGCATCGAGGCGCTAAGTGCCGGCAGCACCCCGGCGCCAAGGGTCAATCCCGTGATGCAGGAAGTCATGGCGGAAAAGGGCATTGACATGGCTTACCGCACTTTGCGATCCATCGAGGATGCTGTTTCCGGGACCCGGCCGGACATGATTGTGACCATGGGCTGCGGTGAGCAGTGCCCCTATATTCCCGGGGTGTCATATGTGGACTGGGACTTACCAGATCCGGCCGGCCAGTCCATTGATTTGATGCGGCAGGTCAGAGATGAGATTGAAAAGCGGGTCAGGCAATTGATGGACAATCAGGACGGGTCCGAATCATTGTCAAAGGAAAATTCCTGAAATCCGGCGTTTTCCAGATCCACGTAAAGCATCCGGTTTCGCAGCACCCGGCCCCGGCCCAGAAGAATCTTGATGATTTCCATAACCTGAAGGGTTGCCATGAGCGCCGGCGTCACCCCGGGAACCCCCATCATGGCCTCGGGCGACGGGGCGGAAGCGCTCTGCTGCTCCGGTTTTCCGTAAAGGGCTTCTATGCCGGGATCCGGGGGAAACACGGTCATGACCTGGCCTTCAAGCCCGGCAATGGCGGCATGCACCAGGGGGATGCCCGCCTGCCTGCAGGCGGCGGCAAGGGTCATCCGGCTGGCCACGCTGTCCAAGGCATCGGCTGCGGCGTCCGCGCCCTCAAGAATCTCTCCTGCATTTTGCCGGTCCATGGCCACGGTAAAAGCCCGCACGTCAACTGCCGGGTTGATTGCGGCAAGGATTTTTTTTGCGGCCTTTGCCTTGTTTGTGCCAAGGGTTTCTGAAAAACACATTGCCTGGCGGTTGAGGTTGGATTCGGCAAATGCGTCCGGATCGGCAATGGTGATTTTCCCGATGCCCGTGCGCGCGGCGCCGGCCGCGATATGGCCGCCCAGGCCGCCGGCCCCGATAACGGCAATGCCGGATTCGGCCAGTTTGAGCTGGTCTTGTGTGGAAAGGCTTGTTGCGTTTCGCATGTAGCGAACAGGCCAGATGCCGGCTTCCAGGGCGGCCGTGTAAGCCCGGGCAAGACCGGTTTGACACAGCTCTGCCGCCTGCTGCGCCCGGGCCTCGGAAATCACCTGCACGGGCCTTTTTGCCGGATCATGGATTTTTTCCGCCATGTCTGCCACGGTCTGGCCGAGGCGGGAGTCGCTGTTTGGGTTCATATGAACGCCTTTGTGTGAAAATCCCTTAACCAGCGCGGGGATGGAAAATGAATGTTGATTTTTACCTGTATGCCTCACTGGCCCGATACCTGCCCGAAGATGCCCGGGCGGAAAAAAAGACCATTGTTTCGGTTTCGCCCGGTACAACGGCCCGGGATTTACTGAAAACTTTTGAGGTCCCCGAAAAAGAGGTCAAGCTCGTGTTTGTCAACGGCGTGCGCAAGAACCTGGATGCGGTTGTTTCAGAAGGCGACCGGGTGGGCATGTTTCCGCCCGTGGGCGGCGGTTAGCCCCATTCCCCGGCGGCCGGTTTTTTTGCTTATCACCGCCCCTGTGCGTCTGCGGCATGGATTTGAATGCGCATGGTGCCGGTTTTCTGGCTAAGGGTTGCTGCCACATCTCCGGCATGAATCTTTGTGTGATTGATCTGCACCTCAGGGTTGTCTTTTTCAAGTATGGATCCCTGGCGTGTCCAGAAGTCCAGGAAATCCTTGATCTCCATGACCACGCCCGTTTCCAGCAGTTGATTTCCCAGGTCTGCGGCCACCTGGTTGAAGCATTTGACCGTGACGGCAACAATTCTGCCCTGTTTAACCCTGTTCTTATTTTGCCGGATTTCGCTGCAATGGCGCCGCAGGCCGCTGTATGTGCCCTGCTTGCGGAAGGCAGCCCCGAACACCCCGGGCATGGCCGCTGATACCGCAAGGGTGCAGGTGTTTTGAATCTCTTCGGATTCCGGGCTGTCCACGGCCCGGCCGTCCATGAACAAGGTCTGGATTCGGTTTTGAATGTAGCCGGCATCCGTGCACAGGGCCTGCTGCAAAAAATCGCTGACCCGCGTGCCGGCCGGTGTCTCAAATTGGATGCCGTAGCCGAAAACAAGCCGGATAAGCGAAAGTCGGCTTTGAGCCACGATGATGGCCATTTCCACGGACGGCTCAGCAATGGATGTCATAAGCGCAATCTGATCCTTTTTCAACAAAGGTGGAATCGTAAAAAAACTTTTTACAGGCTTATCAACAAAAGCGCCCCGGAGAAAACAGGTGGTTTTTCGTCCGGGGCGTGTTGTGTCGGTTTTCACACGGTACTGAAATCAGAAGTCAAACATCGTGTCCAGATCCGCGTCATTGACCTGGAAGGTGATGTTGTGGGGCGCCAGTGCTTCCTGGCGGAAGTAAGCCGGCAGCCGGTCGTCTTTGGGACCAAAGCCTGCGCGCTCGTTAAAGTCCCGCTCCATTTTCAGGATTTTTTTGCCCATCTCCGTGACATCATCGCCTGTGAAGTTCAGGCCGTGAAAAGCGTTGATCATGTCAATCAGGGCCTGAAAGGTTTCCTCCTGGTCCAGGATGGCAAATGCAATAAACAGGCACATGCCTGTTGAGTCAATGGCTGCGGTGGCAATCTGGAGATTGCGCGAAAGCTCGATCTGGCCTTCGGGCTTCAGGGCGTCCACGCTTCCGCCCACGCCCATGATATTGGCGGTCACAGCGTATCCGGCCGTGTGGTCTGCGCCCATGGTGGAGGTGGCATAGGTAACCCCCATTCCCTGAACGGCCCGGGGGTCATATGCGGGCATGGACTGGTTTTTGACCACAGGCACCCGTTCCACGCCAAAGACCTTGCCGGTCACGCCCGCGCCCGAGCCCAGGATCCGGCCCAGGGGCGTGCCCTTGCCCACTTCTTTGACCAGTTCGATGGCTTTGGCGGCATCTCCGAATTCCGCCAGGCCCGCGTCCATGGCCACGCCGATGGTGGCGCCCATTTCGATGGTGTCGAGTCCAAAATCGTCGTCCAGCCGGTCGAGCATGGCGATGGAATCCAGGTCGTCAATGCCGCAGTTGCCGCCGTGGGCCCACACGGTTTCATACTCGGGCTGCTTGGTCAGGTAATGACCGTCTTTGTCCATATAAGTGCCGGAGCAGCGGATCACGCATCCCCGGTGACAGCCGTGGGTGGCCTGGCCGCCCCGGGCGGTTTCGGTTTCTGCCTGGGTTTCGCCGCTGATGGCCGCAGCCTTGTCAAACCGGCCGGTTTTAAAATTATAAGTGGGATACCCCCCTGCCTCGTTGACCACGTTGGTCAGCACGTTTGTGCCGTAAGCGGGCAGGCCCTGGCCCGTGACCGGATGCTTCTTTAAGCCGGCCACAAAAGCCTTGTTGGCTTCCTTGAACTTGTCTGAATCCATAGGCGAACGCATGGACAGGCCCGAGTCATCCAGTACGATAGCCTTGATCCCCTTGCTGCCCATCACCGCGCCGACCCCGCCGCGGCCGGCATGCCGGGAGGGACGCAGTTCCATGTCCGTGCACGCCACTGTGGCGGCCCCCAGCTTCATCTCGCCTGCCTGGCCGATGGAAAGACAGCAGATCTTGTCGCCGTACTCTGCGGTGAGTTTTTCCACAGCATCGTAATTGCCGAGCATTTTCAGATCATCTGCCGGCAGGATTTCCACGCCGTCTTTGTTGACCACAAGCTTATAGAGTTTGTCCTCTGCGGGTTTTCCCTCCAGGACAATGGCCGCATATCCGAGCCGGCCCAGCACCTGGGCGGCCTGGCCGCCGGAATTGGCCTCCTTGATGCCGCCGGTCAGCGGGCTTTTGCACCCAACGGAAATCCGGCCGGACATGGCGGCAGCGCTTCCGCTGAGCAGGCCGGGAGCAATGACCAGCTTGTTTTCAGCGCCCAGGGGATGGCACAGGGGCGGGACTTCTTTGGCCACCACGGCCGATGTCATGCCCCGGCCGCCGGAACCGGCGTAATCGCCGATGGGTTCTGTGACAGCTTTGGGGGGATGGTCCGGACCCATCTGGATGCGGAGAATTTTGTCCATGAGAAAACCTCCTTATAATTCAGGCTGGTTAAAGGATGATGGCACCATCTAAAAACTGACTTTTACGAAACCGTCAAAGGATCGGAAAAAGGCAGAATTGGTTTCTTATTCTATTTTTATGGGAAATCCGGAAGATGTCAAGCAATTCATGCAGATGGCCGGGCTGTAAATCGACAGGCCAGGGTTTAGCCATCGTCGGCATTATCAAGGCCCAAGGCCGGATCCGGGGGCTTGCGGTTTTGCCCGTCCCTGTAGCATTTGCCTGCATACCAGTTGATCTGCCGGCAGATGCCCCGGATCAGGCTTACCTCCCCTGCGCGCAGGGGCAGGCGGGAGAAAAATCGCCGGAACCGGTCCATCCAGTGATCCGGGTTTTCAGGCTGAAGATAGTTGATGCGCACCAGGGTTTCGGTTAACTGGGCGTACATGGCATCAAGCTGTCTGCGGTCGGCCAGTTTCGGGGAAAAGGCCTTTGGCGGGGCAAGGGTGGCCTTAAACAGTTCATAGCAGATAATGGTCACTGAGTGGGCCAGGTTGATGGAGGAAAACCGGGCAGTGGGAATATGGACAAGGCTGTGGCAGAATTGCAGTTCGGCATTGGTCAGGCCCCGGTCCTCCGGGCCGAACAAAACAGCCGCCTTGTTTTGTGCGCTGATGGAAATCAGTTTTGCAGCTGTTTTTTCCGGGGAGGAAAGGACCTGCCGCCGCCCCCCGAGCCGGGCGGTAGTGCCGGCCACGTAGCTGAAGCCGCCAAGCGCGGTCTGTAGATCATCAAAAACTTCGATGCCGTTTGCCAGGTCTGCGGCCGCGTGCGTGGCCAGGGTGAGAATCCGGCTGGTGTCAAAGTTTTCCGGGCTGACCACGATCAGGCGGCCCAGGCCCATGTTGCACATGGCCCGGGCCGCGGCCCCGATGTTTTCCGGATACCTGGGCCGGTTTAAAACAATGGCGATATTTTCCAAAAAAGGGTGCGGATCCATGATGTCCTGGTTTTTTCCAAAGGTTGGTTTTTTCTTAGCAGGCCCCGCAGCATCGGTCAAGCCGGGGGCTGGAATTTTATATCCCCGGCACCGGGCCAATGGAAAACCGCATTTTTTGCCCGGATCACTGAATTTTTCCGGTCCGGTTAATTGAATTTCATGGTATACATCACAGTTAAACGTTTTGAAAGCGAAACCCTTCAGAAATAGCCGGAACCGGAGACCCTTATCAACCTGTTGGCGGTTGACCAATCGCATACGGGGCGTTGCCGAAAAACCGGTTCATGAGGGGGAACTTTTGGCTGCAGTCCGAATGTTACAAGGTTTTGAAATGAGATTTTATCTGAGCGTGTTATTCATTCTGGCATGCGTCATCCCGTTTTTGGCTTGTGCCGATCAGAATCCCGAAGACCAGAAAGGCGGCGGTCCTGAATCAGAAGCCGCCGCAGCCCCGCCCGAGGTGGGATACATCACGGTGAAGCCGCAGCAGATCACGCTGTCCAATGAACTGCCCGGCCGGGTAAAAGCGTATCGTATAGCCGAGATCAGGCCCCAGGTAGGCGGCATCATCGAATCCCGGCTATTCAGGGAAGGCAGCTTTGTCGAAAAAGGCCGGCAGCTCTACCAGATCGATCCGGCCCGCTATGAGGCCGACTTGCAGAGTGCCCAGGCCGGGCTGCAGGATGCCAGGGCAAAGCTGAAAAACGCGGCCGCCCTGGCCGGCCGCTACGAACGCCTGATCGGCGCCAAAGAGATCAGCGAGCAGGCCTACGACAACGCCATGGCCGATCTGGAGCAGGCCAGGGCGGCAGTCGCGCTGGCCCAAGCCGCAGTGCGGACCGCAAAAATCAATCTCGACTACACAAAGGTCTACGCCCCGATCAGCGGCTATATCGGGCCGTCGGCCGTAACCGGGGGGGCGCTGGTCACCGCCGGGCAGCAGGCCGCTCTTGCAACGATCCGGCAGCTGGACCCGGTCTATGTCGACCTGTCCCAATCGGCCTCAGAAGCCCGGCAAGTGCAGCAGCGCATCATGGCCGACCGGATGAAGGGAAAGCCTGAAACCGAATATCGCGTGTCTTTGTTGCCCGGCAGTTCAGAAGAACCCTATCCCCATGCCGGCGCACTCGATGCTGCTGATCTTTTTGTCGACCCGCAGACCGGAACCATCCGCCTGCGATCGGTGATTCCCAATCCGGACACTGAACTGCTGCCGGGCATGTTCGTGCGGGCCTCCCTGGAGTTGGCCGGGGCCATGGAGGCCATTATTGTCCCCCAGAAAAGCGTGATCATCGAACCAGACGGCACAAATTCCGTTTGGGTGATCGGCGAAGGCGACCAGGCGGAAAAGCGCGGCGTGAAAACCGGCGCTGCCTGCAAAAACAACTGGGTGATCCGTGAAGGCCTTGAGGCCGGCGACAGGGTGATCGTGGAGGGGACAATGATGCTGCGCCAGGCAACGGTGGTAGAGCCCATAGCGCTTGAAGAAAAAAAAGACCCGGGCAATAATCCGGATCCGGAGGGCGCCGGGAAAACCGGTCCCTCGGGCAAAAATAGGTCATAGGCAATGCTGTCGAGGTTTTTCATCAACCGGCCGATTTTTGCGTGGGTCATCGCTCTTGCCATCATGGGGGCGGGGGCGCTTTCCATTTTTATTCTGCCGGTGGAGCAGTATCCAACGATCGCCGCCCCGAAAATCGTGGTTTCGGCAAACTATCCGGGCGCATCGGCCGAAACGCTCGAAAATACCGTCACGCAGGTGATCGAACAGAATCTTACGGGAATCGACAACCTGCGCTATATTCAGGCCACGAGTTCCTCTGCCGGGCGGGCGAGCATCACCCTGACCTTTGAGCCGGGCACGGATCCGGATATCGCCCAGGTGCAGACCCAGAACAAAGTCTCCCAGGCCCAGGCCTCGCTGCCTTCAATCGTTCAGCAGCAGGGCATCTCGGTTCGCAAATCCGGCAGCAGTTACGCGCTGATCGTCGGGTTTTACGCGGAAGACGGCACGCTTGACCGAAATGATATTTCCGATTTCATCGCCTCCAATCTGGTGGAACCGTTGAGCCGGGTCGACGGGGTCGGCGAGATCAATGCCTTCGGCCCGGAGCATGCCATGCGGGTGTGGCTCGATCCATCGGCCATGTACAACTACAAAATTACGGCCCTGGATGTGATCGGCGCTATACAGGAGCAAAATGTGCAGCTGGCCACCGGCGAGATCGGGGGTGCACCGAGTGTTGAGGGCCAGCAGATCAATGCGACCATCACCGCCCAGTCCCTTCTGGAGACGCCCGAAGAGTTTGCCCGGATTCTGCTTACAGTTGCCCCGGATGGATCCAGGGTCACCCTCGGTGATGTGGCCCGCATCGAGATCGGCGCGGAAAGCTACAGCATTATCGGCCGGTACAAACGGAATCCCGCCGCCGGCATTGCCATCCAGCTGGCCCCCGGCGCCAATGCCCTGGAAACCATACAGGCACTCAAGGACCGGGTGGAAGAGTTTCGACCGATTTTTCCCAAAGGCATCGCAACCGCCTATCCTGTCGATATTTCCCCCTTTATCCGGGCTTCAATCACCGAGGTATTAAAAACGTTGGGCCTGGCCATCGGCATGGTTGTGCTGGTGATTTTCATATTCCTTCAAACCGTGCGGGCCACATTCATCCCCGCGGTGGCCATCCCGGTGGTGCTTCTGGGGACTTTCGCCTGTTTATCGGCGCTCGGCTATTCCATCAACCTGCTGACGCTGTTTGCACTTGTTCTGACCATCGGTATGCTGGTTGATGACGCCATTGTGGTCACGGAAAACGTCCAGCGCAAGCTGGAAGAGGACAAGACCCTCACATCCAGGCAGGCCGCGTTTCTCTCCATGCGGGAGATTTCGGGTGCGCTTGTGGGCACGACCACCGTACTCTGGGCGGTTTTTCTGCCCATGAGCTTCTTTCAGGGGGCCACGGGCGCCATCTACCGGCAGTTTTCCATCACCATGGCCGCAGCCATGGCCATTTCACTGTTTATTGCGCTGAGCCTCTCACCGTCGCTCTGTGCCATGGTCCTGAGGCCCGGCAGGAGCCGCAAACGCACCGGGCCGTTCGGTTTGTTCAACCGCGGGTATGAGAAAGTGCAAAACGGGCATGCGCGGGTTTTGCACAAATTAATGAAAAGCCGCATTGTTCTGCCCCTTGTCTTTATTGTTCTGGCGGCGGCAAGCGCGGTGCTTTTTTTCCGGATTCCGACATCTTTTCTGCCTGACGAGGATCAGGGCCGGATGTTTGTTATGCTCGACGGGCCGCCGAGCGCGACATTGGAGCGGACACTTGAAAAAATCAAAAAAATCGAGGATTTTTATCTCGACAAGGTCGGCGGAGCCGTGGACGGGATTTTTGCCGCGGCCGGGTTCAGTTTTGCCGGCAGGGGCCAGAATGTGGGCGCGGCGTTTATCGCACTCAAGGACTGGGAGCAGAGGGGCGAGGAAAACTCTGTTTTCAGGATTCAGCAAAAGGCCCGGCAGCAGCTTTCCGGGGTGCGCGACGCGTTTATCATCCCCATTGTCCCGCCGCCGGTATCCGCCCTGGGCAACGCCAGCGGGTTCGAATTCCAGCTGGTGGACCGGGCGGGCCTCGGCAATGAGGCCCTGTCCGATGCCATGAATCAAGTGCTGGGAAAGGCAAACAGCAGCCCCCTTCTGACGCAGGTCCGCTATAACGGGTTGAGCGACACCCCGCAGTACAATCTGCGCATCGATGCTCTAAAGGCGCGGGTCATGGGCGTGCCGATTTCCACCGTCAATCAGACACTGAGCACCGCCCTGGGCGGGACATATGTAAACGACTTTCTGGAAAAGGGCCGGGTCAAAAGGGTCTATGTGCAGGCCGATGCCCCTTACCGTATGATGCCTGACGATATTGGCCGCTGGTATGTTCGAAACGAATCCGGCGGTATGGTGCCGCTTGCGGAGTTCGGCTCCGGCGGCTGGACCCATGGCTCACCGCAATTGACCCGGTTTAATGGTTCCTCCTCGCTTGAAATCCAGGGGTCGGCAGCCGGGGGCGTCAGTTCCGGGCAAGCGCTGGAGGAGGTCGCAGAGCTTGCAAAAAGCCTGCCCCAGGGCATCGGGATCGAATGGACGGGTCTTTCCTACGAGGAGCGGCAGGCCGGCAGCCAGGCCCCTTTGCTCTATGCCATCTCCGTGGTTGCGGTCTTTCTGGCACTGGCCGCACTCTATGAGAGCTGGGCCATTCCGCTGGCCATTATACTGATCGTGCCTTTCGGCATATTTGGGGCGCTTTTGAGCACCTGGCTCAGTTCCCAGGCCAATGACGTCTATTTTCAGGTAGGCCTGCTGATGACCATCGGGCTGGCGGCAAAAAATGCGATTTTGATTGTCGAATTTGCAAAAAACAATTTCGAAGATGGCATGAGCGCCTATGATGCCGCATTCCATGCTGCAAAGCAGCGGCTGCGCCCCATATTGATGACGTCGTTCACCTTTATCCTGGGTGTCATGCCGCTTGCCTTTGCCTCCGGTCCGGGCTCAGGGGCGCAGAATGCGATCAGCATCGGGGTGCTGGGCGGCATTTCCGCTGCCACCCTGTTTGTGGTGTTTTACGCACCCTTCTTTTTTGTTTCGGTATACCGGCTGTTCCGGGTCAAGCAATCTGCCGGGAGTCGGAACGGGACAACCGCAGAACAACGATAAGCGCGATAAGGGCCCGATAAGTCCGATATGAAAGCAGGCTTTTATATCTTTCTTACTGATGACTTATAGGCCTTCCGGGGCCATCTGTTTTTCCAGGTAATCCATCAGCGCCCGGGCAGCCGGCGACGGGGTGCGCTCCCGGCGGGTGGTGAGGTAAAAGTGCCGGGAGAGATCCAGCCCGGTTACAGACAGGGCTTTCAATGACCCGGATTTGAGTTCGTCTTCCACGGCAATGGGGGACAGAATGGAGATGCCCATGCCGCTTTTGATGCCCTGGATCACCGCGGCTGTGCTGCCCAGTTCAGCTGCTACCGTGAAGCTGTCCATATTGAACCCGGCCCGGGCCAGCTGCTTTTCCAGGGATTTTCTTGTGCCGGATCCGGGTTCCCGGAGCAAAAAGGGCTGGCTGCAGAGCCGGTCCAGTTCGATTTCCCTGCGATCGGCCCAGGGATGATCGGTCCGCACAATCAGCCGCATTTCATCCCGGATCAGTGCCTTCTGGACAATTCGATCGGTTTCGGCTTCCGCGCCCACCATGCCGAAATCCAGCCGGCCGGCCAGCACGTCATCAATGATCTGTCGGGTGTCGCTGACATGAAGGCGGATGCGCACCTCCGGGTAAGTGCGGGTAAAGCCGCCGATCTGCCGGGGCAGAATATAGCCGCCCGGAATGGTGCTGCCGCCAATGGCGATTTGGCCGCTGATATGACCCAGAAATTCGGCCACCGCGCTTTCGGTTTCCGCTGCCAGGCCCAGCATCCGGTCGGCATATTCATACAGCAGTTCTCCGGCCCGGGTGGGCTTGGCGGTTTTGCCCATCCGGTCGATTAACCGGCAGCCGAAGTGGGCTTCCAAATCCCGGATATGGCTGCTCACCGTGGGCTGGGTGAGGTGGATGGCTTCGGCTGCCCGGGAAAAGCCCTCCAGGTCAATGACCTTTTTAAAAATTTTGAGCTGCCAGAGATCCATGTGATAATCGCTTCCATAGATTTTTTCAATTGTTTTAAGCAAATCCATCAGAATTTGCAATTTGCCGCACACGCCCTGCCGGACTTACATTGCATACACGTTAAGCAAGCCCTGCAGCCATTCCTAATAAAAGTCAAGCGATGTGATTGGTTTTTGTGAAAATTAGCACAGGCCAAAATAAAACGCAATTTGTCCTGTGCGCTGAAACGGAGGTCTGAATGAAAGAACTCGATTGCAGAAAACAGGCGTGCCCGGCACCCGTGCTCATGACCCGGCAGGTCATTGCGGCCGAGGCCCCTGATACCCTGACCGTGCATGTGGACAACGAAGCGGCCTGCCAGAATGTGAGCCGTTTTTTTGCCTCAAAAGCCTATGAAGCAACCGTGGAAAACACAGAAGACGGTTTCCGGGTGACGGGCACCCGAAGCGGTCAGGACGCTCAGGCGTCTGCGGAGGTTACGGATTTGCCCGGCCCCGCGCAAGAGGCCGGGCAAAAGCCGGAAAAAAAGATCATGGTAATGATCACCACAGACCGGATGGGCTACGGCGACGACGTCCTGGGCAAAAAGCTCATGACCAATTTTGTCAATACATTAGATGAAATGGGCCCGGAGCTGTGGCGCCTGGTGCTGGTCAACAACGGGGTCCGGCTTGCGGTGACCGGCTCCGAGGTGCTTTCCGCTCTGCAGCAGCTGGAAAAAGACGGGCTTGCCGTGCTGGTCTGCGGCACCTGCCTGGACCACTATGGTCTGCTGGAGCACAAGCAGGCGGGCCAGACCACCAACATGTTAGATATTGTCACTGCCATGCAGCTGGCCGACCAGGTCATCAACATTTGATAACCCCGACAGAGAGCCCCCATTGATTTGCCGCTGATTATGATTAAATTTTATATTTTGGCGAAAGCGACTCAGTAACATCCTTTCACGCAAATCAAAGTTTGGACAAAGCAATGCGCTTTTTTCAAAGGAGGCGGTTTTATGACAGACAAACTGGTTATTGTCGGCGGTGTCGCAGGCGGCGCCACTGCTGCGGCCCGGGCCCGGCGGTTGAATGAAACCGCTCAGATCATCGTTTTGGAGCGCGGTCCCTATATCTCTTTTGCCAACTGCGGCCTGCCGTATTACATCGGCGAGGTAATCAAAAAGCGCGATGATCTGCTGGTCACAGATGCCGAGTCTTTTTCAAAACGGTATAATGTGGATGTGCGGCCCAACTCCGAGGTTGTCGATATTGACCGGGACAACCGGCAGGTGGTGGTCTTAAATCGTGAAACCGGCGAGCAGTACCGGGAATTCTACGGAAAGCTGATTCTCTCCCCGGGCGCAGAACCCATCCGTCCGCCTTTTGAAGGCGTGGACCTGGACAATGTCTTTACCCTCAGAAACATTCCCGACACCGACCGGATCAAGGCATACGTGGATGAAAACCAGCCAGAGCGCGCCGTGGTGGTGGGCGGCGGATTTATCGGCCTGGAAATGATTGAAAACCTGGTCTTTCGGGGCGTGCAGATCACCATGGTGGAGAAAATGGACCAGGTGATGCCGCCGCTTGATTATGAAATGGCAGCGCTGGTGCAGGCGCACATGATTGAAAAAAAGGTGGACTGCCGGTTCGGCGACGGGGTGGCCGCGCTGAAGCAAAACGGCGCAGCCATAACCGTGCAGACCGAAAGCGGTCATGAGATTGACTGCGACATGGTGATTTTGTCAATCGGCGTGCGTCCGGAAACCGGCCTGGCCCGCAAGGCCGGCCTGACCCTTGGCAACAGCGGCGGCATTTGCGTGGACGACACCCTGCGTACTTCGGATCCCCACATATATGCCGTGGGCGATGCCGTGGAGATGCGCCACCGGCTCACCGGAAAACCCGTGCTCATTCCCCTGGCCGGCCCGGCCAACAAGCAGGGCCGTATTGCAGCAGACAATGTCATGGGAAGACTTTCGGTTTTCCGGGGCACCATTGGCACCAGTGCGGTTCAGGTCTTTGAGCACACGGCCGCGTCAGCCGGGTTAAACGAAAAAACCCTGAAAGCGGAAAATATTCCCTATACAGCCGCTTACACCCATTCGGGTTCCCATGCGGGCTATTACCCGGGTGCTGAGACCATGGCGGTGAAACTGCTTTTCAGCCCCGGTACCGGCCGGCTTCTGGGCGCCCAGGCCGTGGGCAAGGTCGGGGTGGACAAGCGCATTGATGTTCTGGCCACGGCCATTTATGCCGGACTGACGGTTTTTGACTTAGAAGAGCTGGATCTGTGCTATGCCCCGCCATATGGTTCGGCCAAGGACCCGGTGAACATGGCCGGATACGTGGGCGCCAACCTGATCAAAAAGGATTTGGAAAAAATCAATTGGAATGAGGTGGCCGGGCTTGATCCGGAAAAAATGGTTCTGCTGGATGTGCGCACCAAAATCGAGGTCAGGACTTCGGGCACCATTGACGGGGCCGTGCATATTCCCGTGGATGAACTGCGCGACCGGATGGGCGAACTGGACAGAAACAAAACCCATGTGGCTTATTGCGCCGTGGGCATGCGCTCCTATCTGGCCTATAAGATGCTGATTCAAAATGGTTTTTCAGCCGCTAATCTGGCCGGGGGTTTTCGCACCTACCTGGCCGCCACTGAAAAGATCCTTTTGATGTAGGCTTTTGGATGCATTGGCCGCCTGCCATGCTTATATTGTAAAAACGATGCGGGGAAACCCTTTTTCTAAACGAAATGAAACCCAATAAGGAGGCGGCCATGGCCAATATCACATTTAAAGGAAACCCGGTTCAGACCAATGGCGAACTGCCCGAACTCGGGCAGCCGGCACCGGATTTTGTGCTCACCAAAACCGATCTCACTGATTTGTCCCTGGCGGATCTGTCAGGCAAAAAGGTGATTTTAAATATTTTTCCGAGCATTGAGACAATGGTGTGCGCCGAATCCGTGCGCCGGTTCAATGAAGCGGCCCACAGCCTGGACAACACGGCCGTGCTTTGCATCTCCCGGGATCTGCCCTTTGCCCACCAGCGGTTTGTGGACAAAGAGGGGCTGGATGCGGTTATTTCCCTGGCCGAGCTTCGCAGTCTGGATTTCGGGGACCGCTACGGGGCGCGCATAACAGACAGTGCTCTGGCCGGACTGCTGTCGCGGGCAGTGGTGGTCATCGACGAAAACGGACGGGTGCTCTACACCCAGCAGGTGCCGGAGATCGGTCAGGAGCCGGATTATGACTCGGTTCTGGAGGCCGTGCGCACCATGGACAAGAATACCTCGTTTGAAGATGTCTGCACCAAGATGCCGGTTGGCGAGCATGCCCGGTTTGATGATACAGACGATGCCTGCGATGACGGACGGGCCGGGAAAATTTAGGACAAGGACCGGCCGGGTCCGGAGGAGACAATGGGTATAGATGTGACAGTGAAAGTCGGCGGCGAAGCCGGACAGGGGATTCAGACGGTCGGAGACCTGCTGGCCCATGTCTGCCATGGATGCGGCCTTTATGTTCTGGGTGTAAATGACTTTGAATCTCGTATCCGGGGCGGCCACAGCTTTTTGCAGCTGCGCATCAGCGACAGGCCAGTGACCGCACCGGACCACCGGGTGCATTTGCTTGTGGCCCTGAGCCCCAGGACCCTGGACATGCACCTGTCTGAGCTGGCAGAAGACGGCCTGGCCATTTTTGACAGCCAGGAGGCAGATGCCGGCAGCAATGTTGTGTCCATAGCAGTGACCGATATGGCCCGCAAGGCCGGCGGGGCCATCATGGCCAACACTGTTGCCGCAGGTGCCTGCCTGGCTTTGCTGGGCGCGCCGGACAGTCTTCTGGAAAGGGTTTTGAAAAAACAGTTTCAGGCCAAAAAAGCCGGGGTTCTGGAAAACAACCTCAATGCCGCGCAAACCGGGGCACAGGCAGTGGCGGAAATCGATTTTGCACCGGCCTTTGCCTGGCCGGAGAAAAAACCGGCCGGAAAATTGCTGTCCGGCGCACAAATCCTTGCCCTGGGGGCACTGGCATCAGACTGCCGGTTTGCGGCGTTTTATCCGATGTCTCCGGCCACCGGCATCATGGCCGGCCTCACCGGCTTTGAAGGCCGGGCCCCGCTGGTAGTGGAGCAGGCAGAAGACGAGATCGCCGCGGCCAACATGGTCATCGGGGCCTCATTTGCCGGGGTGCGGTCCATGACCGCCACGTCAGGCGGCGGATTTGCGCTTATGACCGAAGGCCTGGGGCTTGCCGGCATCACGGAAACCCCGATGGTGATTGTCAATTCCCAGCGGCCCGGCCCGGCTACGGGCCTTCCCACGAGAACGGCCCAGGCGGATCTTCGATTTGTGCTCCATGCAGCCCAGGACGAGTTTCCCAGGTTTGTTTTGGCCCCGACAAGCCTGGATGACGGGTTTGAAACCATGGGCCGGGCCTTTGCCCTGGCAGACAAGTACCAGGTGCCCGCTGTTGTGCTGACGGATCAGTATTTCAACGATTCCGTCAACATTGCCCAAAAGCCCCTGAACGCACCTGAATCCATTGATTGCCACATTGTTACGGATGCGGACATGGATGATCCGAAAGCTTACAGGCGCTATGAAATCACCGATTCCGGGATTTCTCCCCGGGCGCTGCCCTGCGCGGGACAAGCCCTGGTCATGGTCAGTGGAAACGAACACCAGCAGGACGGTCACATCAGCGAAACCATCCCGGATCGCATCGGCCAGGTGGACAAGCGCTTTCGAAAACTGGCCGCCATGGAAGGGGAAATGCGTCCGCCGCGGACAGATTATCCCGACAGCCGTGTCCTTTTGGTGGGCTGGGGATCTGCTGCCGGGGCCATCGGCGAAAGTGTTGAGATGCTGAGAGCTGAAGGCATGGATGCCGGAGGGGTTTATTTCACCGATATCTGGCCCTTTCCGCAGCAGGCGGCAGAAGAGATCCTTGGCCGCTGTGAACGCTTCTACATGGTGGAGCAAAATGTTTCCGCCCAGCTCGGCGGGCTTATCCGGGAGAAAACCGGGCTGAAATGTTATCAGGCGGTACTGAAATACGACGGCCGCCCCTTTTTCCCCTTTGAGATCGCCCGGCGGGTAAAGGCTGCTGAGGAGGCCATTGATGGTTGATGTAAGCGCTTTTCATTGCGATTATGAAAACAAGTGGTGCCCGGGCTGCGGCAATTTTCCCATCCTGGAGGCTTTAAAACAGGGTTTGGCCGATCAGGGGCTGGTTCCGGAAGATGTTTTGATGATCTCCGGCATCGGCCAGGCCGGAAAAACCCCGCATTTTTTGCGGTGCAATTTTTTCCACGGCCTCCACGGCCGGGCTCTGCCGCTGGCCACAGGCGCCTATGTGGCCAACTGTGAACTTCCCATCCTTGTGAGCATGGGAGACGGCGACTGTTACGGCGAAGGGGGCAATCATTTCCTGGCCGCCATCCGGCGAAACCCGGATATGACGCTTTTGATCCATGACAATCGGGTCTACGGCCTGACCAAGGGGCAGGCGTCACCCACTTCAGAGCGGGGCTTTGTCACCAAAATCCAGCCAAAAGGTGTCAGAAGCGACCCATTCAATCCCGCAGCACTGGCCCTGTCCCAGGGGGCGGGCTTTGTGGCCCGGGCCTACTGCGGCCACAAGGAGCAGCTTGCCGGACTCATCGGTCAGGCCATGGACTACCGCGGGCTCAGTGTCATTGATATCATGCAGGTTTGCGTGTCGTTTAACACGGTTAATACCTATGACTGGTATAAAAAGCGGGTCTATGATATCAACGAGCAGGGCCATGATACAGATGATTGGAATGCGGCCATGGACCTTGCAATGGCCGGCGGTGACCGGATGGCCACGGGTCTGTTTTACAAAAAGAACCGTGCCAGTTTTGCCGATCGGGTGCCCGGGCTGGCAGACAGCCCCCTGGCCGCCCGTCGCTATGATCCGGCACAGGTTCAGGCATTGCTGGATCAGGCATGAATGGGTGTATGCAGCGGTCGCATCCGCCGGCCTTTGCCTGAGCCGGGAATCTTAAACCTTCAACGTAAACCCCCGCCATAGTAAAGGAGGCCTTGAAATGGCAAAAAAAGTACTGATTTCCTTTGATGATTCCGAAAACGCCATGCGTGCTGTGCAGTTTGCTGCGGATCACTTTCTCCGGGATGCGAAAATCACGCTTTTCAGCGTTGTTGAAGACAGCTCCACCCTTTGCGCCATGAACAGCCCGGAACTGACCCCGTATTTCAAGTCCGAGCAGCAGGCCTTCTGCTCCCTTGAGGACAAGAAGCGGGAGCTTGTGGAAACCGCAATCCAGGCGGCACGCAGGTGCCTGATCGAGGCGGGATTTGATCACGAGCAGGTTCATACCAAAATCAACAGGCGCTCCAGCGGCGTTGCAAGGGATATCATTTCCGAGGCCGAATCCGGTTACGATGTGGTCATCATCGGCAGAAGAGGGGTTTCGTCCCTGCAGGACTTTCTGTTCGGCAGTGTGGCCCAGAAAGTGCTCCAGGGGGTTAAAAACGCCGCTGTTCTGGCTGTGCCCTGATTTTTTTTTGGGAGACGGGTATGAATGTATTGATCACCGGGGCTGCCGGTTTTGTGGCCCGGCATATGATCCGGGATTTTCTGCAGAGGGGCTGGACCATCACGGCCGTGGATCGAAACGAGCCGCCTGAATCGTTCAAAGATGATAACATCCATTATATCCGGGCCGATACATCAAAGCCGGGCTCATGGCAGGATGCAGTGGCCAAAGCCGATGCAGTGGTCAACCTGGCGGGCAAAAATATTTTTTCCAGGTGGACGGAAAAATATAAACAGCTCGTTTATGACAGCCGGATCCAGACCACCACAAATCTGGTAGAGGCCATGGACGAGGGTCGGCCCGGGGTGTTGTGCAGCACCTCGGCGGTGGGATATTACGGAGACAAGGGCGATCGCCTGGCCGATGAGACCGCGCCGCCGGGCGATGATTTCCTGGCCCGTCTCAGCATTGACTGGGAAAATACCGCGCTTGGCGCACAGCAGAAGGGCGTGCGGGTGGTTCTGCCCAGATTTGCCCTGGTCATGGCAAAAGACGGCGGCGCCCTTGCGGCCATGCTTCCGTCTTTTCGGTTTTTCGCGGGCGGCCCCATGTCAGACGGCACCCACTGGATGCCCTGGATTCACATGGATGATCTGGTTGGCGCCATGGCCTTTGTGATTGAAAATTCCGATATTTCCGGGCCCGTGAACTTTACCGCCCCCAATCCTGTGCGCAACCAGGCGTTTGCCAAAACTTTGGGGCGGGTCCTGGGGCGTCCGGCCGTGCTGCGAGTGCCCGGGTTTGTGCTAAAGATGGCCATGGGTGAGCTTGGAAAGCTGATGTTAAACAGCCAGCGCGCGGTGCCGGCGCAGCTTTTGGAAGCCGGGTTTGAATTTCAATACCCCGAGCTGGAAGGGGCGCTGGCAGCAGCACTGCGTACCTGAACAAGGAGGATGATATGGAAACCAAGACGCTTCAGATTCCCAATATTTCGTGCAACCATTGCGTGATGACCATCAAGAATGAACTCTCGGAGATCCAGGGCGTGGCATCGGTTGACGGTGATGCGGACCAAAAGCAGGTCACGGTGAAGTTTGATGCCCCGGCCAGTATGGATCAGATTCTGGAAAAATTAAAGGAAATCAATTACCCGGCCCAATAACAGCGCCCAACAACTGCTCAGGAAGGTTTTGTGACACAACCCCAGTCGAATCCGGAAAATCAGGCAAATCAGGCAAAATCCAATTCCAGCAACCCGGAAACAACCGGCCGCAGCCAGAATGCCGTCACCCGGCAGCTGCCGGTCACGGGCATGACCTGCGCCAATTGCGCCGCCAATATCGAGCGCAGCGTAAAAAAGTTAACCGGCATTGAATCCGCAGAGGTCAATTTCGGCGCAGAACAGCTTGCTGTCTCATATGATCCCGGGAAACTCGGGGTCGAAGATATTGTCGGGCAGGTTAAAAAGGCCGGCTATGGTGTTGCCATCAGCCGGGCCGAACTGCCGGTCACGGGCATGACCTGTACCAATTGCGCGGCCAATATCGAACGGGCGCTGAACAAAAAAACCCCGGGCGTGGTATCCGCATCCGTGAATTTTGCCGCGGAAAAAGCCAGTGTGGAGTATATCGCCTCTGTGGTGGATTTAGACGGCATTGTGGCGGCGATTCGCAAGGCCGGCTATGATGCGGTTATTCCCGAAGGCGGGACGGAATCCGCAGAAGATGCCGAATCCGCGGCCAGGGATGCCGAGGTGCGCGATCAGGCCATCAAGTTTGCCGTGGGCCTGGCCTTTACCCTGCCGCTTTTTGTGCTTTCCATGGGCCGGGATTTTGGCCTTCTGGGCCCGTGGGCGCATTCCACCGCAGTGAACTGGGTTTTTCTGGTGTTGGCCACGCCGGTGCAGTTCTACACCGGCTGGGATTATTACACCAGCGGTGTGCGGAGCCTGGCCAACCGCGGGGCCAACATGGATGTGCTGGTGGCCATGGGCTCGTCTGTGGCTTATTTCTATTCCCTGGCCGTGCTGATCTTGCCCGTTTTGGGCGATCATCTCTATTTTGAGACAGCCGCCGTGATCATTACGCTGATCAAGTTCGGCAAGCTTCTGGAAACCCGAACCAAGCGAAAAACCGGGGGCGCGGTCAGAAAGCTGCTCAACCTGCGGCCGGATACGGCCGTGGTGGTGGAAAACGGGGAGGAAAAAGAAGTGGCCGCCACTCGCGTGGAAAAGGGCTGGGTTTTGCGGGTGCGGCCCGGCCAGCGAATTGCCGTGGACGGCCAAATCGCAACGGGCCAGTCCTCGGTGGATGAATCCATGCTCACCGGAGAGTCTGTTCCGGTGTCCAAAAAGCCCGGAGATACGGTCACCGGCGGCACCATTAACATTGACGGAACATTTGATTTCAAGGCCACCCGGGTGGGAGCGGAAACCGCCCTGGCCCAGATCGTGCGCATGGTTCAGCAGGCCCAGGGCAGCCGGCCGCCGATCCAGGCCCTGGCAGACCGGGTGGCGGCGGTGTTTGTGCCGGCCGTGATCGTGGCGGCATTGGCCACATTTGCCATATGGATGCTGGTGACCGCAGATTTTGTTCCGTCCATGATCCGGCTGGTATCCGTGCTGGTGATCGCATGCCCGTGCGCCCTGGGCCTTGCCACACCCACCGCGGTCATGGCCGGCACGGGCAAGGGGGCGGAAACCGGGGTGCTGTTTAAAAGCGGCCAGGCCCTTGAGGCAGCCCAGCAGCTTGACACCATTTTGCTGGACAAAACCGGAACCCTGACCGCCGGGCAGCCCGAGGTGGTGGAGACCACAGGCGGCAGCGGATCGGAGCACGAGCTTCTGGCAATGGCCGCAGCAGTGGAAAAGGGCTCAGAGCATCCCATCGGCCGGGCCGTTGTCAGGGCAGCGGAAAATCAAGGCATTTCCTTTGATTCGGCTTCTGAATTTAAATCCTTTGGCGGCGACGGGGTCCGGGCGCAGGTCAGCGGCCGCACCGTGGAAGTGGGCAAGATTGACTGGTTTTCGGACAATAACGTGGATGTGTCCGGATTTGCCGACACAGCCGGGAAATGGCAGCAGCAGGGCCGCACCGTGGTCATGGTGGCACAAGACGGCAGAGCCGCCGGCATCATTGCCGTGGCCGACACGCTCAGGTCCGAGGCAAAGGAAGTGGTGGCAGCGCTGCATGACTACGGCCTGACAGTGGTGATGCTCACAGGCGACAACACTGCCACGGCCCGGGCCATTGCACAGGAACTGGGCATTGACCAGGTACTGGCAGAGGTCCGGCCCGATCAGAAGGCGGACAAGGTCCGCTCGGTGCAGGCAGAAGGTTCCCGCGTGGGCATGGTGGGCGACGGGATCAACGATGCCCCGGCCCTGGCTCAGGCGGACGTGGGTTTTGCCATTGGCGGGGGAACCGACGTGGCCATTGAGACCGGCGACGTGGTGCTTTCCTCGGGAAGCCTTCACGGGGTGATCCGGGCGCTGCACATCAGCCAAAGGACCATGGCCACGGTTCGTCAGAACCTGTTCTGGGCGTTTTGCTACAACGTGGTGCTCATTCCGGTGGCCGCAGGGGTGTTAAACCCGTTTGAAGGCCTGCCCATGATGCTGCGCCAGCTCCATCCCATGCTGGCGGCCCTGGCCATGTCGCTTAGCAGCATTTCCGTGGTGACAAACAGCCTGCTGCTGTACCGGGCCAAGATTCGATAGCCATGAATGCCGCTGATCTTGAAGCGTTGTACCGAAAGTACAACCGCCGCAGATACGTCCGCCCGGATCCCCTGGAGTGCGTATATGACTATCCGGACATAAAAGACCGGGAAATTGCCGCCTTTGTGGCTGCTGCCCTGGCCTACGGGCAGGTGGGACAGATTGTCAAAAGCGTGCGAATGGTCCTGGACAAAATGGGCCCTTCGCCCCGCAGTTATCTGGAAAATAGCGGAATTGATCATCTGTATGCGGATTTTGATGGATTTGTGCACCGCTTTGCCACCGGACGGCATGTGGCAGCCATGTTGGCAGGTCTAAAAGGGGTTGTGGACCGGTACGGAAGTCTTGAGCAGGCATTTGACCAAGGCACTGGTCCGAAAGATGTCACATATGCGCCCGCCCTGGGTGCGTTTGTGTCTGAAATGGCCCGGTACTGGCCGGAAAATCCGGGCCATCTGGTGGCGGTTCCGGAAAAGGGCAGTGCCTGCAAGCGCCTGTTTTTGTTTCTGCGCTGGATGGTGCGCTGCGATGACGTGGATCCCGGGGGATGGGAGTTGATGCGCCCGGCAAAGCTCGTCATTCCGTTGGATGTTCACATGTACCGGGTATGCTGCCAACTGGGGCTGACCGACCGCAGACAGGCCAACCTCAAAACCGCCATGGACATCACGGCCGGCTTTGCACAAATGGTTCCCCATGATCCGGTGCGCTATGACTTTGTCCTCACCCGCCCCGGTATCCGGGGGCCGTGGTAACGGCATTATTTTTTGTTTGACCTTATTTAAAGCTTCTGGTAATGATACTTGATTATGAATTTTGTGGGGATGTAGCTCAGCCGGGAGAGCGCGGCGTTCGCAACGCCGAGGTCAGGGGTTCGAGCCCCCTCATCTCCACCATGTTTTTAAAACCATTTCCGAATGCCCGTCTGCATGGATCCTGTTTTATCTGCAACACAATCTGCCACCTTCCCGTTCCCGGCACGCAAAATCGGCGACTCTGCGGTATGCAGTCAGGGGTGATACCGGAAGACGGATTGCACAAAGGACAAACAAAATATGGCCCGAACCGCGGAAGCTGAGCGCAGCACCAAAGAAACCCGGATTTCTGCCAAAATCGACATTGACGGAAGCGGTAAACACGACATTGATACCGGCATTGCCTTTTTCGATCATATGCTGACGCTGTTTGCTGTCCACGGCCTGTTTGATCTCCATGTCCACGCCAGGGGCGATATTGATGTGGATTTTCATCACACCGTGGAGGATGCCGGCATTGTGCTCGGCGATGTGATCTGCCGGGCCCTTGGGGACAAAACGGGTATTGTGCGCTACGGATTTGCCGCAACACCCATGGATGACGCCCTTTGCCAGGCAGTGGTGGATCTCTCGGGCCGGCCCTATCTGGTCTATGACCTGCCCGCAGGGCTGTATCCGGACTCGGATTTTTCTCCTCAGCTGGCAAAGGAATTTTTCCGGGCCCTGGTTAATGCCGTGGGCATGAATCTCCATATCCGGGTGCCCTACGGGGAAAACAACCACCATATCACTGAATCGGTTTTCAAATCCGTGGGCCGGGCCATGGACCAGGCCACATCTTATGACCCGCGGATTGCCGGAGTCCAGTCCACCAAGGGAACATTGTAGCGCCGCTGTTTCGGATTTGAGGAGTTGGGTAAAATGATTGTTATACCGGCAATTGACATCAAGGGCGGACGATGCGTGCGCCTGCTGCAGGGGCGAATGGATCAGGAAACCGTGTTTTCAGACGATCCCCCGGCCATGGCGGTGCGCTGGATTGACCAGGGCGCCCGACTCATTCATGTTGTGGATCTTGACGGGGCGATTGAAAAAAGCCCCAAAAATCTTGCGGCTATCGAGCAGATCACATCAGCCGCGGGATCTGTGCCCATCCAGGTGGGCGGCGGTATCCGGGATCTGGATACCATCGGCATGTATCTGGACCAGGGTGTGGACCGGGTGGTGATCGGCAGTGCGGCCATTTATGATCCCGATCTGGTCAGACAGGCCTGCCGGGATTTTCCGGGCCGGATCGTGGTGGGCATTGATGCCAGAAACGGCAAGGTGGCCATAGAGGGCTGGACACAGACCACCGAGGTTTCCGCCATTGAACTGGGGCGGCAGTTTGAGGATTCCGGGGTGGCGGCCATCAATTTTACCGATATCGAGCGCGACGGCATGCAGACCGGTCCCAATATTGAGGCGATCCGGGAGTTTGCCAGGGCTGTGGGCATACCCGTGGTGGCCTCGGGCGGTGTTTCCTGCATGGATGACATCCGGAACCTTTCCAAACTGGCAGAGGACGGAGTCTCGGGCATTATCACGGGCCGTGCCCTGTATGACGGCCGGCTGGATTTGCGCGAGGCAGCAGCGTTTCTTGATGCCCTGTAACAAACATGTCCGGCAGCGCGGGGTTTGCCCGGTGCCGGGGCTGAAAATCAATTTGACAATCCCGTGTCAAATCCTTATTTTCATTTAAATTTGGGTACATGCCCAATCCTGCCCGAATATGTCTTTGGCATACAGCCTGTATCGGAGGTAGCATCGGTTGGCGTTGTATATATCAGATGAAAAGCTTGCCGAAATCCGCAACGCCGGGGAAATCGTGGATGTGATATCCGCACGGGTGTTTCTGAAAAAGGCGGGAAAGGACTATGCCGGCCTGTGCCCGTTTCATGCGGAAAAGACCCCGTCGTTTACCGTCAGTCCGGAAAAGCAGATTTTTCACTGTTTTGGCTGCGGAGTCGGGGGAGATGTATTTACTTTTCTGATGAAATACGACGGCATCAGCTTTCCCGAAGCCGTGGAAGCCGTGGCCCGGCAATACGGCGTGAGCCTGCCCGCCCCGGACATGTCGGAAAAACAGCGGCAGGAAGCATCCCAAAGAGAGCAGCTGCTGGGGCTAAACCGCAGGGTTATGGAATTTTATCAGGAGATGCTCCTGAAAAACCCCCGGGGCAGGGGTGCCAGAAGTTACCTTGAAAAGCGGGGAATGGATCCGGAGATTCTCAGACAGTTTGGAATCGGCTTTGCCCCCCCGGGCTGGGACAACCTTATCGGGTTTTTGCGCAAAAACCGCTTTTCCCTTTCTCTTGCGGAAAAAGCCGGACTGATTGTGCCCAGAAAACAGCAGAACGGGTACTATGACCGGTTCAGAAACCGGGTGATCTTTCCCATCCGGGACGTGACCGGCCAGGTGGTGGCGTTCGGGGGGCGTGTCATGGATGAGGCCCTGCCCAAGTATTTAAACTCCCCGGAAAGCCCGGTATATCACAAACGCAGCACCCTTTACGGCCTGCACGCGGCCAGGTCCGCCTGCAGAAGCCGGGGCCGGGTTTACATCGTTGAAGGCTATTTTGATCTGCTGGCCATGCATCAGCACGGCCTGACCAATTCTGTTGCCACCCTGGGCACGTCTTTGACCCGGGATCATATTCGCAGGCTCAGCCGGGCTGCCGGGTCCGGGGACAAGAAAGCCTATCTGGTGTTTGACTCGGATGCCGCCGGGGTCAATGCTGCCAAGCGAACCATCGGCGCCTTTCTTGAAGAAGGCATGGAGGCGGCCGTGATTTTGCTGCCCCCGGGTCATGACCCGGATTCCTATTTGTTTGATCAGGGGGCGGAAGCCTTTGACCGGCTGGCGCAAAAGGCTCCGACCCTGTTTGGATTTTTGATCGAAAACGCGGTTTCCGCCCACGGGCTGGCTTTAGAGGGAAAGGTGAAAATCATTACGGAAATGGCACCGGTGCTTGCCGAAATTCAGGATGCCGTGGCCCGGTCGGTCTATATTCAGCACCTGGCTGAAACCATCGGTGTGGATGAGGCCGCGGTGCTTGAAAAAGTGCGTCAGCAGCAGCCGTCTTTGAGCAATCGCGCCCGCGGCGGTTCAGGACAACCGTCTGCTCCGGCTTCGAATTCCGGGGATTCTGCAGGCGCGGCACCTGAAGCCCGCAGGCAGCCGACAGACCGCCTGGAAATGAAGGTGGTGGCCATGATGATCCAGCATCCTGAGATGATTGCCGAAGTGGAGCAAAACCGGATCCTGGAGCAGTTTGAGGATTCCCGGATGCAGGAACTGGGCCGACAGGTCGGCCGGGTGATCGGCCTGGAGGGTAAGACCGCTTCAGATCTGCTCGGACACCTTGAAGATGAACAACACCGGCAGATGGTGACCTCCATGATGATGGAAGAGGCCTGCTGGGCGGAGCAGAGCTGCCGGCTGCTCTTGTCTCAATTCACCAATTGCAAGCAGCGCCGGAAAAATGATCTGCTTGACCGCATCCGGGCCGCTGAGCAAAACAATGATCAGCAGCTGCTGCTCAAGCTGTTGAGCGAAAAACAGAAACAGGCCGCCGGCCGGCATTAACCAATGCCGGCCGCAGGGTCTTGTTATAATGATTAAAATACCAGGAGGCTTGGGATTTATGGCAAAACGGTCCGCAAAAAAAGGGGACGAATCCAAAGAAGTCCAGAAGGAAAAAGTCAACCAGCTGATTTCCAAGGGAAAGGAGCAGGGTTATCTGACCTATGAACAGATCAGCGAGGTGCTTCCCGAGGAAATGATGTCCCCGGAGCAGATCGATGAAACACTCATGTGGTTTGACGACCTGGATATCGAGGTGGTGGAGAAAAAAAAGCAGCGCCTGTCCTCGGAGACCAAAAAAGAGGGCGAAGGAACCGTTGCCGACACCGAGGAAGTCGATGAAACAGCCAAATTCCGGTCGGTCAATGATCCGGTGAAGATGTATCTGCGGGAAATGGGCATGGTGACCCTGCTGTCGCGGGAAGGTGAAATCGAAATCGCCAAAAAGATTGAGTTTGGCGAGCAGGAAGTTTTAAAGGCCATGCTCGAAACCACCCTGGGCGTTGACAGCATCATTAACCTCGGCGATCAGATCGCCGCGGGCACGTTGCGGCCCAAGCATGTGCTGCGCGATATCGACGAGGGCGATACCATCGTGGACGAATCGCTTCAGATCGAAAAATTTCTTGAAACCATTGATCAGATCAAAAGCATTGATGCGGAAAATCAGCAGCTGCGGGACCGGATTTTCCATGAATCCATGGATTCTGACGAGCAGCGCCGGGTTATGCGCTCCATCCGCCGCCGAAACCGCAAGATTTTTGATTTGTTTAAGGATTGGCGCCTGGAAAGTGATGTGATCGAGGAGATTGAGCGCAAGATTTACGAGCAGGTGGAATGGTTTGACACCACTCACAAGGTGTTCTGCGAGTGTGCCGCCGCCTTTGACGCGCCAATTTCCGAGGTTCGCCAGCGCCTGGAAAAGGAAAAGGGATTTGTCAGGTGGGGGTGCGCCTGCTCGGTCTATGCCAGCGGGGAAGTGGCCCAGCTGTTTGAGGACTTGAAAAAACTGCACACTCAGACTGAAATGCGCGAACGCGAGATCAAGGCCTCGGCCCGGAGCCTGAAACGGATCATGGCCCGGATCGAAGACGGCCACCAGCGGGCAAAGGACGCCAAAGGCGAGCTGGTCCAGGCCAATTTGCGGCTGGTGGTCAGCATTGCCAAAAAATACACCAACCGCGGCCTGCAGTTTTTGGATCTCATCCAGGAGGGCAACATCGGGCTGATGAAGGCGGTGGACAAGTTTGAATACCGGCGGGGCTACAAGTTTTCCACCTATGCCACATGGTGGATCCGCCAGGCCATTACCCGGGCCATTGCCGACCAGGCACGCACCATCCGGATTCCGGTGCACATGATCGAGACCATCAACAAGCTCATCCGGACTTCCCGCTACCTGGTCCAGGAAATGGGCCGGGAGCCCTCGCCCGAGGAAATCGCCGAGAAAATGGAAGTGCCCATTGACAAGGTGCGCAAGGTGCTGCGCATTGCAAGGGAGCCCATTTCCTTAGAAACGCCCATTGGCGAGGAAGACGACAGTCATCTGGGCGATTTTATCGAGGACAAGACCTTTATGTCGCCTTCAGAGGCGGCCATTAACCTCAATTTGTCCGAGCAGACCCGCAAGGTGCTGGCCACCCTGACCCCGCGGGAGGAAAAAGTCCTGCGCATGCGCTTTGGCATTGGTGAAAAATCAGACCATACCTTAGAAGAGGTGGGCAACGATTTTGACGTGACCCGGGAGCGCATCCGGCAGATCGAGGCCAAAGCCCTGCGCAAGCTGCGGCACCCCACCCGGAGCCGCAAGCTCAAGTATTTTATCGAGTCCTGAAGCAAAAACCCCGGCAAAGGTTTCCAATAAGGCCTTGACAAAAAGCAGGCGAGCCGGTAGGTAAACAAAGCCTTTTTGGGAGCAATAAAGAAAAAGGGGCCCATAGCTCAGCTGGAAGAGCCACCGGCTCATAACCGGTCGGTCCCAGGTTCGAATCCTGGTGGGCCCACCACAAGACAATTTCATAAAGTTTCAAATAAACCCAAAACCCCGGAACCCATAACGGTTACGGGGTTTTTTGTGCGTTGCGGTACAGGCTTTTATGCCTGATACCGCTTTTTCATCGCCCTCAAACCGGTGCCGCTCAAAATGGCAAGGCCTGAGAAAATCAGTATCATGCCGGTGATTTCCCAGAAAATGGGGACTTCTTCCAACACCAGCCAGGCGCAGAGCACGCCCAGGGCCGGGGTGGCAAGGGTGCCCAGGCCGGCGATTCCGGCAGGCATTTCCTGGAGAGCGAAAAACCACAGGGACCAGGCCACTGCTGTGGCAAATACCGCGTTGTAAACCACCGCACCGATAAAAAAAGGCGTCCACACAATGGGTTCCGGCTCCAGCAGCAGAGCGATCAAAAGCAGGGGCAGGGCGCCGATCACCAGCTGCCAGGCATTTAATGCAAAAAGATCCACCTGCACCATACTGCGCAGGTATTTGTTCCAGGCGCCGGCCAGAGCCCATGAAAATCCGGCCAGCATCGCCAGAAAGGAACTCAACAGGCCGGCCTGCTGCTGCCATGGATGAAACAGGCATATAAGGCCGGCAAATGCAATGCCCACGGCAATCCATTGCCATCTGTGCATTTTTTCGCCAAAAAGAGGGGCGGCCAGGACAAGGAGCCAGAACGGCATGGTATAAACCAGTACAGCGGTTTTGCCTGCGCCGCCGGCAACCAGGGCCCAGGTGGAAAAGCCGAAAAACCCGGTGGTCTGGAGCAGACCCAGCAGTACAGCCCCCCAAAACGATCCGGGGGATAACGGGCGCTTTAACCCTGCAGTGATCAGAAACAGGCCGGCGCCTGCAATCAGGGCGCGGATCATGCCGAAAGTAAACGGCCCGCTAAAGGCCAGGGCCTGCTTGACCACCACCCAGTTATACCCCCAGATCAGGGACAGGATTGCCAGGCCGATAACCGGCAGCCATTTTCGGGCAACAATTTTGTCGCGCATTGCCATAACCGTGTCGTTTTCAGCCAAAATCCGTAAATACAGGCATCCGGAACAGAGGCATATTTCGGTTAGATTTCCTTGAGGGGTTTGTTGGCCGGGCATTGCCGGATGGTTGTGCGAAATTGTTCCAGGGCTTCGGACAGGGCGGTCAGAGAATCTGTTTTTCCCACCGGGATCCAACTGGTTCCCTTTTGCTCCATGGCCTCTATGACAAATGCCACAGTAAAATCGTTTATGTCGCGGGCCGGCTGGTAGGCGGTTTCTTTTTCATCCTCTGATGCGGTTGAAGATACCAGGCCGCATTGGCAAAGCTCGGAGATGATTTCTTCAACCAGACGGATGGGGATATCCAGGTTGCGGGAGATGGCCCGAAGGGTCATGGGGTTTTGGCCGCGGGCAAATTGCGTGACCAGCAGGTGGGCCACCTGCAGGCTCATCAGCTTTCGAAATGACGGGCTGATGTTTTTCCTGTCCGGGTCAAATTCATAGTCCTCCACATTCTGGTGCGCACACGACAATTCCGCCCCGAACAAAACAATGAGCCAGCTGAGCTGCAGCCAGATCAAAAACAGCGGCAATGCGGCAAAGCTGCCGTAAATGGCGTTATACTGGGCCACGCCCAGCTGGAAGACAATATAGAACTTCTGCACAATGACAAAAAGGCTTCCGGCCACCACACCGGCGATCAGGCCGGATGCGTAATTGATTTTTGCGTTGGGCATAAAGATGTATAAAAAGGCAAACAGGATCCAGACAAGACAATAGGGAATTAATCCGATCAAAAGGCTGATCAGCGGGGAGAATACGCCCAGCAGCGCGATCTGCTGGGTGATCCGGTGAATCTGGGTGGCCACCATGACCGTGACGCTGCTTGACATGATCAGCAGAACCGGGGCAATGAGCATAATGGAGAGATAATCGCTGAATCTTCTGCCAAGGGAGCGGGCCGATTTGATTCGCCAGATATCATTTAGCGATTTTTCAATGTGACCCAGCACCCGTATAACCGCCCAGAGCAAAACCGCCACGCCCACGCCGGCAATCAGGCCGCCTTTTGTGTTTTCCAGCATGTTGCGGGAAAATTCGATTACCTGGGCAATTACCTGTTCCTGGCCGCTGAAATTTTCCAGCAGCTGCTCTTCAAGGCGGTTCTGGAAGCCAAAGCCCTTGGCGATGGCAAAGGCCATGGCCACCACGGGAACAATGGAGAGCAACGTGTAAAAGGTCAGTGCCGAAGCCCGGAGCGGACATCTGTCCTCGATGAATTCTTTTACGGCAATGATGACAACCAACAGGTTTTGAATCAGCAGGCGCCTGCCGCGGCTCAGATCCCTGAACCGGATTTTCCAGATATCTTCATGGACAAAAGCGGCAGCCGCACTTACCCATACTGGTTTTTTCATCTGCAGGGCCTCCCGGGTCGGGCTTTTTGTAAACGGGCAACGAACTGATGGTTTTTACAGACCAGTATATCGTGAATACGGCGTTTGTCAATTTTGATGGCGCTGTAAAAGTCCAATATCTGCGTTACGCGCGATTTCTCAGAATTTCACGTACGGATAAGTACGCTGCATTCTTCGAAATCGCGCAAGCCTTGATCTTGAACTTTTACGACGCCATCTGAAAACCGACTTTTTACACCTGCAGGATGCCTTTTGTCTTTTCGGCCACTTCGTTTAAGTCGCTGGCATCGGGCCGGCCCCGGATATCGCCCATTCGGCCGGCTTCCGAGAATTTCTGCATTTTTTCCGGCACGTACTGACCGGGCACATACCATTCAGCCAGGATGGTAAAGCCCAGGTGGTCAAAAAGCTGGCCCATGTATTTGACCGCGGGGATGGCTTCGTTGATCCCGGTATGCACACCGCCGTAGGTGCAGTAGATCACGGCGCTTTTGCCGGGCCGTTTGGGAGAGGCCGGCTTGATATCCCCGTTTTCGGCATGTTGGCGCCGCAGGCGGCCAAACAGCTCCTGCATGGATTTTCCCGGTAGCCATTCATAAACCCCGGAGCCGGCAAACACCATGTCATAATCCAGCACGTTGATGTCGGCCTGGGTGTTTTTGTCCACTTTCACCGAGTCCACTTGGTGGCCGGCATCCTGCAGGGTGTTGTCAATGGTTTCGGCAACCTTGCGCGTGTTGCCGGTGGAAGTGTAGTAGAGATGAAGGATCTTCATAACCTTTGCAACTCCTTTGGGTCTTGTGTTGAAAACAGAAAGGCAATGCTTCGTCCGTATATAAAGGCAACATCACCAAATACGTCATAAACATAATCAAAAATATGCAAATGTCAAAACATCCGGTCACTTACCTGCAGGCGGAAAAGATGTTCGGACTGTTTTGTTCACAGCAATGGCCGGCTTTTTTCACCAAAGCCAATCGTTATGGTTTAAATTCATGGACTGGCAAGTTGACAAGTTGGCGGTGATATGCCATAGCAGTCCATCAGAGAAGAAAAAACCGGAAGATGCGGGCGGCCATATCATAAGCACGGCAATGACATATCAATACCGAGATAACAGGACAAAAAGGCGTGGGTGCAAGGACCTCCACGCCTTTTTTTGTCTGAAATCTGATGGCGCTGTAAAACTCCAATATCTGCGTTACGCGCAATTTCTCAGAATTTCACGTACGGCTAAGTACACTGCATTCTTCGAAATTGTGCAAGCCTTGATCTTGAACTGTTTACGGCGCCATCTGAAATCAAACTTTTTACGGTGCCATCAAATCGGCAAAACCCAATTTTTGTGAAAGGTCGTGGAAATGAAGGTATCTGATGTCATCAAAATAATGGCTGACATGGCGCCGCCGCATTTGGCCGAAGACTGGGACAATTCCGGGCTTCAGTTCGGCAGTCCGGCCTGGGATGTCAAAAATGTTTTCGTGGCCCTGGAGCCGTCTTTAGAGGCCGTCCATGCGGCTGTCAGGGCCGGGGCGGATATGTTGATTACCCACCATCCCCTGATTTTCAAGCCTTTGTCCGCCATTGACACAGACAGCCCGACAGGTGCCGTCATCGAAACCGCCGCAAGAAACCGCCTGGCTGTTTTTGCCGCCCATACCAATCTTGACAGTGCTGCAGGGGGCGTCAATGATGTGCTGTGCGAAAAAATCGGGCTGGCGGACCTGTCCGTGCTGTGCCCGGCGTCCGGGCCCCGGCAGTACAAGGTGGTGGTGTTTGTGCCCGAAGACCACACGGCAAAGATGATTGATGCTGTGTGCCAAAGCCCGGCCGGCCGTATCGGCAATTATTCCTGCTGTACGTTCCGCAGCCCCGGAACAGGCACATTCGTGCCCGGGCCCGGGGCGGATCCCTACGACGGGGTGATTGGCGAACTCTCCGAGGCCTCTGAAGTGCGGATGGAAACCGTGGTGGAAAAGGCGGACCTGGAAGCGGTGATTGCGCATTTAAAGGCCCACCACCCTTACGAGACCATGGCATACGATCTCTATCCCCTGGAGCCGGAAACAGCCGGCCAGGGTCTGGGCCGTATCGGCAGGGTCATGCCGCAAATGACCCTTGGTGAACTGGCCCGGGATTTAAAAAAACGCCTGGAACTGCCGTGGGTGCGTTTTTCCGGGCCTGCTGATTTTTCCGTGGAAAGTGCGGCCGTGTGCTCGGGAAGCGGCGGCGGCCTGCTTGCAGCGTTTTTTGCTAGCCCGGCACAGGTGCTGATCACCGGGGACTTAAGGTATCATGACGCAATTGATGCCGTGCAAAGGGGGCGGGGCTTGATTGACATCGGCCATTTTGCCTCCGAGCATATTGTGGTTGACGTGATCTGCTCCCGGATCCGGGATGCGGTCCATGCGGCCGGCGGGTCTGTTGATGTAAACGTCTTTGACCGGGAGGCTGATCCTTTTGTCCACGTGTGAGGGGGCCTGCCGAAAAATACAAACCCTATGAAAGCCGGGTAAATTATGCTATCGATCAGCAAACCGCAGCTGGAGCTGCTCATTGAACTGCAGGAAAACGAACGCGAAGCCGGCCGGGTGCAGGCGGAAATCGACGCCATGCCCGACAAAATGGCCGCCCTTGAATCCGGGCTCCAGGCATGGACCCAGGAGATTGAAACCAGAAAGGCGCATGTGGAAGCCCTGAAAAAGGATTACCGGGCTTATGAGGGCGAACTGGAGACCAACCAGGCCAGGATCAAAAAACGCCAGGTCCAGCTCAACTCAGTGAAGACCAACCGGGAATACCAGGGGATGTTAAAGGAAATCGACGATATCCGTGCGGCCAGTTCCCGGATCGAGGATGCCAGCCTGCAGTGCCTGGACGATCTGGAGGCTGCGGAAAAGCAATTGGAGGAAAAAAACAGGGCTTTTGCCGCAGAAAAAGAGCGCATCGATGGGGAAAAGCAGCAGCTGGCGGAGCAGACCCAACAACTGCGGCAACAGATGCAACATCTGCAGGAAAAAGCAGCAGAGCTTGCAGCCGGTCTGGATTCGGATTTGGTGGCCCAGTACCGGCAGGTCAAGCAGCGTTGCGCCGGCATTGGCCTGGTGCCGGTGGAAAATGCGGTATGCAAGGGGTGTCATTTAAATGTTCCGCCCCAGTTGTATAATGAACTGCATCGTGGAAATGAGCTGCGGATGTGTCCGCATTGCCATCGGTTGATTTATGTTTTATAATGGATTTGCGGTCGGCGTCAGCCAGACGATCGCCGGCGGGCCGCGCGCCTGCCGGAGGAAAGTCCGAACACCACAGGGCAGGGTGCTCCATAACGTGGAGTCGCGGCAACGCGAAGGAAAGTGCAACAGAGAGCAGACCGCCCCACACCTTTTATTGGGTGCGGGGTAAGGGTGAAACGGTGCGGTAAGAGCGCACCAGTTCCCCGGGCGACCGGGGAAGCTTGGTAAACCCCACCCGGTGCAAGACCGAATAGGGGAGCGTTTGAGGGCGGCCCGCCTGATGCTCCCGGGTAGGTCGCAGGAGGTGCCGGGCAACCGGCATCCACAGATGAATGATCGTCGTCCCAAACCGGGGCAACCCGGTTTGAGGGAACAGAATTCGGCTTATGGACGGCGCCGGCCGCAATTTTTTCTGCGCAATTTGTCTGCATGGATACATGAGAGGATGGTTATGTTAAAAATCGAAGATCTGGTGGTGGAGGTTGAGGGCCGCACCATTTTAAACCGAATCAGCCTGGAGATTCCCGAGGGAGAAACCCATATTCTGTTCGGACCCAACGGGTCGGGCAAATCCACCCTGATGATGACCATCATGGGCTTTTCCGGCTACCAGGTGAAAAGCGGGCATATCTGGTTTAAGGGCGAGGATATCACCCGCATGCCCATCCACGAAAGGGCGCGGCTGGGAATCGGCGTGGCCTTTCAGCGGCCGCCGGCCATAAACGGACTCAAAACCCGGGACGTGGTCTCCCTGTGTGCGGGGCAACGGTCCGCCAATGTGGAGGAGCTGGCCCAAAAGGCCAATTTCACGGATTTTCTGGATCGGGATCTGAACCTGAACTTTTCCGGCGGTGAGATGAAACGCTCTGAAATGCTGCAGCTCATGGCTCAGGGTCCGGATCTGGTGCTGCTCGATGAGCCCGAGTCCGGCGTGGACCTGGAAAATGTGGTGCTGCTCGGCGAGATTATCAATGAACTGCTCGGCCGGGGCGTGCGCCAGCGGGAAAAGGAGAGCCCCATTGCCCACCGCGAGAAAAAGAGCAAATCCGCCCTTGTGATCACCCATACCGGCCACATTTTAAACTATATCACCGCAGACAAGGGACATGTGCTGTATAACGGCGTGTTGTGCTGTGCCAGAAACGCCCGGGAAATTCTGCAATGGATCCGCGAATACGGTTATGAGGAGTGTTTTCGATGCGCGAGCTAGACGGTAAAAACAAGGCAGCAGCCCGGGATGAAAATAACAGCCCCAAGCCCGGATACAAGGATAAGGCAGATCCGCATGCCTATCTGGAACAGCTCGACAATGTGGATCCCGAGGAAGCCAGGCAATGGCTCAATGTGGGTGTGGACATCACCGGGCAGAACCGCTCCGGAACCTTTATTCAAAAAGACTGCTCGGTTCTCCATTCCGGATGCGGGTCCGCAGATGTTGAAATAATGGGTATCAGCCAGGCCCTGCAAACCCACGACTGGCTCAGCGATTACATGTGGCGCCTGGTTTCCCCGGAAAAGGACGATTATACCCGTATGACCCGTGACATACCCCATGAGGGATATTTCATCCGATCGCTTCCCGGGGCGCAGGTTGCCGAGCCGGTCCAGTCCTGCCTGTATATTTCAGAAGAAGGCCTGTCCCAGCATGTGCACAACGTTGTGATTGCAGAGGAAAATTCCAGCATCCATATTATTACCGGCTGCGCCACTGCCGAGCATCTGCGAAGCGGCCTGCACGTGGGGGTTTCTGAATTTTATGTCAAAAAAAACGCCACTCTGCACTTTACCATGATCCATCGCTGGGGTGAGCAGATCGAAGTGCGCCCCCGCACGGGTATCCACGTTGAAGAAGGCGGTACAGTGGTGTCCAATTATGTTTCCCTGCGTCCCGTGGGATCTTTGCAGATGAACCCGGTGACTTACCTGGCCGGCAAAGATTCGGTGGCGCGCTTTAACAGCATCCTTGTGGCCCCGCCCGGATGCGAGCTGGATACGGGCTCAACGGTGATCCTGGAGCACCCCGGGGCCCGGGCGGAAATCATTTCCAGGGCCATTACCACGGGCGGCACCATCATCGCACGGGGCGAGATGGATGCCCGGGCCGAAGGCGTCAAGGGGCATCTGGAATGCAAGGGGTTGATTTTAAAAGAGGGGATCATGCACGCTATTCCGGAACTGGTGGGCCGGGTGCCGGGGGTGGATATGTCCCACGAGGCGGCTGTGGGAAAAATCGACCAGCGGGAAATCGAGTATCTCATGGCCCGGGGGCTTGACGAAGAAACCGCTGTTTCCACCATTGTTCGCGGATTTTTAAATGTGGACATCGAAGGGCTGCCTCCCGGCCTGGCCGAAGAAATCGACCAGGTGGTCAGAGAGACCCAACATGATGCAATATAGGCGGATGTAATGGAAATCGATGCGGCAAACGGGCTTTGTGATCTTTCTTTTGGAGAACGGGTGCGGTTTTATTCCCACAATTACATGCGCTGCCTGATGTTTATCCGTACCTGCACCCGGCCCGAACAATCCTTTACCAAAAGTCTTTATTCAAAATTGATCACCAGCTCCCATCTGCTCGAGGATTTTTTGGACTTTCACGGGGCCAAAAACAACGCAGACTGGTACTATTACCGGGAAATGACTGCGGCAGTGCGGCATCTGAGCCTTGCCGGCTACACCCAGAAGCATGTGTTAAACCGCCTTGTGTTCTACGACATTGACGTCAAGGAAGATTTCCGGGCGTACGGGGAGATCGTGCTTTCATTTATCAACGGGTCTTTGTCCAATCTGGCCCCGGCCATTCTGGAAGAAGCCAGCCGGCTTGGCATTGCCGAACCGGCTGAGGGCGGATATCCGGAAACCAATTTTCCGGGGGTGTCTTCCGGGGAGATGCTGGACTACAATATTTATGATGAGGACAAGGATCAGCAGCGAAATCAGATCGTCCGGGTGGCCAATGAGTTTCTCTCCATTGCCGATGATTTTGACACTTATGAATTCTACGAGGTCTACGACCGCGACGGGTTAAAGGCCCTGGTGCCCGAAAAGGTCAACGAAGTGGAGATCCGGCGCTTTGAGATGCTGGTGCACAACCTGCAGTCCTCGTTTGATTCCTATGTGATCCAGGGCGGATTCCGGTACGGCAACCGGGGGCTGAAGCAGTTCCGTTCCTATTTTTCCGTGATATTCCATCTCCTGCAGATCATGGGCCGGCTCCTGCATTTCTACGAGCGGCATTTGATCGAGGTGGGGTATAAAAACATCTACCGTGTGGTGCGCAGGCAGCTCTGTGAACTTGTTGATCCCGACCGCCTGCTGGACTGCACCATCAATTACGGTCTGTATTACGTGAACCATTATTTTGCCTCCGGTCGGGACGAGGCCAGGGAAATTTTAAAGGAAAACGTGGAAAAGGGCGCCATCCAGGTGCCCATCCCAAAGGATCTGGGGTTTCACTGCCGGCCCAGCCTGCTTGTGGCCAAGGTGGTCCAGCGCTACGGCGGGCAGGTGGATCTGGTGGTGGATGATCATCGCTTTGACGCCAGCAGCGTGCTCGATATCCAGTGGGCCGGGGGCATGATACAGAAGGAGGGCATCAAGGAGGTGAGTTTTGAGGGCGATGTCCGGGCGCTAAAAGACATTGAGGTCCTTGCCGGGGTCAACTACGGCGAAGACCGAATGGGCAAGGGCATCCCGCTTCCCAAAAGCCTGAAATATCTGCGATAGGCTTTGTGATTTGTTTATGAATGCGACCCGGCATATGGCATCAGCCGTGATCGTGGCCGCCGGACGCGGGGTGCGCATGTGTTCTCCGGTTGCCAAGCAGTTTCTTGCGCTCGGGGACATGCCCGTTCTTGCACGCACCCTGCAGGTTTTTGCCGCACATCCCCAGGTCGCCGATATCTGCCTTGTGGTTCCGGAGGCGGATTTTGCGTTTTGCCGCAAATCGGTTCTGCCCCTGGTAGAGAACCAAAAACCCATCAAACTCACGGCCGGGGGCCGAAAGCGGCAGGACTCGGTGCAATGCGGGCTTGCCAGTCTGGACCGGCCTGAAAAAATTGTGGTGATCCACGATGGCGTGCGTCCCTTTGTCACGGCCAAGCTCATTTCCGGCTGTATTGACATGGCGGCTGAAACCGGGGCCTGCATTGCCGGCATTCCGGCCGCAGAAACGCTTAAGCGGGTGGACGCCGGCAACGTGATCGCCCAAACCGTAAACCGGGACGGGATCTGGCTGGCCCAGACCCCCCAGGCCTTTGATTTCCGCCTTATCCAAAAGGCTTTTGAAAAAGCGGCGGCTGACGGATTTCTCGGAACCGATGACGCGTCCCTTGTGGAGCGCATGGGTGTGGGCGTGCGCATCATCGAGGGCAGCCGCGGCAATATCAAGATCACCACACCGGCAGACCTGGAAATGGCTGCCCGGCTTTTAGAAAATCAATCAACAGCGGAGGCCAAACCATGAGCAATGAAGTATTCGATGCCATTTACCAAAGACGTACCGTCCGTAATTTCGAAGATAAACCCGTTTCCGACGACGTGCTCAATTCCGTGCTCGAAGCTGTCAGGTGGGCGCCTTCCTGGGCCAATACCCAGTGCTGGGAGGTGGTGGCGGTAACCGATCCGGAATTAAAGGCCCGGCTGCAGCAGGAGGCCGTGCCCAAGTCCAATCCGGCCCACAAGGCCGTTGGCAGCGCTCCGGTGGTGCTGGCATTGTGCGCCCGCTTAAACGAGGCCGGCTATTACAAAGGGCAGGTGACCACCAAGTTCGGTGACTGGTTTATGTTCGATCTCGGCATTGCCGCCCAGAACCTGTCTCTGGCCGCGCATTCCCTGGGGCTGGGTTCGGTGATCATGGGCCTGTTTGACCAGGACAAGGCCGCAGAAGTGCTCAAGGTGCCGCAAAATCATGAATTGGTAAGCCTGATTCCCATGGGATACCCCTCCAAGGTGCCCTCTGCACCAAAGCGCAAATCCGTGGAAGAATTCTGCCGGCAAAATACGTTCTAGACGAAATTACCGCCTCAGGGCCTTTCGGAGGTCTGCTCCAAGATCTTCCGAAATTTCTGCCAGGGCCTTGCTCATGGCCCTGGCCAGGCCCAGGGGATTGTTTTGGGAAAGGTTCTGTCTGGCCTGGTAGGTTTTTGTCATGATAATGCAGTGCCCGGATTGCCCGCTTCGGGTTACGGACAGGGTCGCTGTGAGTTCCAGCACGGCCTGCCACGGGCTGCGGGTGTCATCTTCGTAAAATGCTTCTATGGTTGCCCAAAGCACATGCGTGGGTGCTTCCAGTCGTTTTTCGGCGCGGGTCACGCTCCGGACCGCCCGTGCTGCCTGAAGATCCCGCATGATCCGGTCACGGACCATTTCTGATGGCTTTGATACCCATTGGTGATAGGCGTATGTTTTTCTGCGCAACTGGTGATCGGCATACACCATGTGCCTGGACCGGTAAGGGGCGGCTGCATCAAAGGCCTGGACGGCCAGCACTGCATCCGGCGCGGTGGTTTTGGTGCCGGCCGTCATTGGCGCAGGATAAGAAAGAACATAGGATTCCACGGGTTTGGGGGGCTCACTGAAACCGGTGCACCCGGGCACCAGCAGGATCGCGAAAATGGCTGCGGCAATGGCCGGCATTTGTCTGGACAAGATGTTTTGCTTCATTTTTTAAGCGCTTTTTTTGTCTGAAAGCCTTTGTTTACTTGGTTTCCGGCCGGATTTCCGGTTCCATCGGTTTTTCCGGAACCGGCCGTCCGTAAAGAATCTGTGAGGGCTGCCGCTCCAACTGGTTGATCAGGCTGTTGATACCCGTTGCCGCCTCACGAAGTTCTTCCATGATATCGGCCATTTGCCGGTCATATTCCCGGATACGGACTTCGGCCCCATCCAGGCTTGCCGAGCCCCGGGCAAACAAGTCGTCTGCGGTTTCCGCAGCCTTTCCCACCTGGTTTACCGCGCTGTCAAACCGGCCGGCGCTGGTGTTGATGGTTGCATCAATTTGGTTGACGGCCTTTCGGGTATCGGTAATGAGTCCGTTGATGTTTTGCAGGCTTTCTTCCGCAGAACTCCGGAGACGGCTCCATCTCTGGGTATCGAGCAGTTGGTTGCTTTTTTCCAGCAACTGACTGAGCTGAACTGAAATGCCTTCCACATCCACTTCCTTGATGCTTCCCAGAATTTCATTGATATCCGATAAAAGTTGTTTCATTTCCGAAGGCCGGGTGGCCACCACCGGATGTTTGGGTTCAAAGTCATACTCCGGAACCGTAACCAGTTTGTCCGGCGCCTGTCTTTCCAGTTCCACAAACATGATGCCGGTAATGCCCACGGATTTGATCTGGGCCACGAGATTGGTTGTATTCCGGAGGGTTTTATCAAGGGTGAACACGATTTCAATGAGCCGTCCGTCCGGGGCCACGTTGATCTGCTCCACCCGGCCCACGTTCACCCCCCGGTATTTGACGGCCGCATCCTGGCTCAAGCCCTGAACGGATTCGTCAAAATAGGCCGTGTATTTATGCCCCTCCTGAAAGTACTGGGCCATGCCCAGCCACAGAATGACCAGGATCACGGCTGTTATGCCGATGATCACAAACAATCCCACCGAGAATTTTGTCCGCACAGACTGCATGCAAATGCTTTCCTGATAAATTGGGTCAACTGCCGGGGTTTATTTTTTTTATAAAGGATTTGTACCTGGTGCGCAATCTTAGATTGTCCGGATCACAAGCCGGTCCCGGTTTTGATGCCGGTTATGCATCCGGCGGCCTGCGGGTGAAAAAGCGCCTGACTTCCGGGTCCGGATCATGGTCCCGCAAATCCGCGGGTGCGCCCCGGGCGATGATATTGCCCGTTTCCCTGCCCAGCATGATGGCGCGCCGGCCCACGGCAAAGATGCTGTCGAGATCATGGGTTACAATGACAATGGTGGTGCCCAGTGTCTGGTTGATGTGCAGAATCAGCCGGTCGATTTCAGCCGCAGTTACCGGATCCAGACCGGCCGAGGGCTCATCTAAAAACAGGATGTCCGGGTTTAAGGCCATGGCCCGGGCAAGACCGGCCCGTTTTTTCATGCCCCCGCTGATCTCCGAGGGCAAGTGGTCGCCGTAGCACTCCAGGCTCACCAGGGAAAGTTTGATCTGCACAATTGCAGCCACGGCTTCAGCCGGCAATCCGGAAAATTCCGTTATCGGCAGGGCCACGTTTTCCGCCACAGTCATGGAGCCGAGAAGCGCGCTTGCCTGAAACAGCACCCCGATGCGTCTAAGGGCCAGGGAAATCGCCTTTTCACCGGATGCGGCAATGTCTGTATCCCCGATAAAGACTTTCCCCCCGGCCGGCTGTTCCAAACCGATCATATGGCGCATGAGCGTGGATTTGCCCGAGCCCGAGCCGCCCACGATAATAAAAATCTCGCCCTTGTTTACGGTAAAGTTCACTTTGTCCAGTACATGGTCTTCACCGTAAACAACGGCCAGGTTTTCAACCCTTATGATCTCTTGTGCGCCCATAAACCTTTCTTACCAGTAGCTGCGGATTACCGCAAAAATTGAGTCAAACAAAATAATCAGAAATATGCTGGTCACCACTGCGGAAGTAGCGGCGCTGCCCACGGCCGCGGCCCCGCCCCGGGCCTGCATCCCCCGGAAGCATCCGGTCAGGGCAATGAGCAGGGCAAATACAACGGATTTTGACAGTCCCCACATGACTTCAAACAGGGTCAGGGCATCCAGGGATTGGTTGATATAGGCCCCGGGGCTGAGATTGAGCATGAGCACGCCAATGACCAGGCCGCCGGCCACGGCGAATATGCTGGCAAACACGGTGAGCAGCGGCACCACCACCATGGCGGCCACAACCCTGGGCAGGACCAGAAACACGTTGGGATCAAAGCCCATGACCACCAGTGCGTCGATTTCTTCTGAAATTTTCATGGTGCTGATTTCCGCGGCATAAGCTGACCCTGACCGGCCGGCCACCACAATGGCGGTCATGATCGGGCCCAGTTCGGAAACCATGGCCAGAGACACCAGGGAGGCCACATACAAATTGGCCCCGAACTGGGAAAGCTGCAGCGAGGACATAAAGGCCATGATCAGGCCCAGCAGGAAAGTGATCAGCCCCACCACGGGCAGGGCGTCCACACCGGTGGTTTTCATGTATGCGATGCTATCACCGGCCCGGAAGGACCGGGGTTGTCTGAAAACCCGAAGAAGTGAAAACACCATGGCTCCGATAAATTCCACAAAACAGGCCCCGCCACGGAAAACCGAGATGGTGGCATCCCCGAGTTCGACGATCAGGTTGCCGGATTTGTGCGACGGGATACGGCAGTCCGGTTGGCCGAAATCCACCAGTGCAAGGGTTTTTTCATGGTCTGCGGCAAGATTGACAAAACTGAGCTGGTCGTGGTTGAGTTGCAGTATCTGAACAAGGCGCAGCAGCACCATGGCGCCGTAATCGTCAAATCTGGTGACATGGGCAAAATCCACCTTCAGCTGTTGGATCGTTTGGTTTGATGGCACAGCTGCCGGCAGCTGCCGGATGAGCACCGGTGCGGTGGTGATATCGGCCCGGCCGTGGAGGATCACGGTCAGGGTGTTTTCATCCTCCTGTTGCAGTTCAAAAAGCGGTTTTCCGGACGGCAGGGGGGGCTGCATTTTTTTGCTGTCACCGGGATCTGTGATTGTTGTTTAAGGCCTGCTCAAACCGCCTGAGCTGACCGCGGTAATAATCCCGCCTGTTTGTTGCTGCAGACAGGGCTTTTTCGGCGGTTTCAACGGCCTTTTCATATTGGCCGTTGATAAACCATGCCTCTGCCAGGGTATCTGTCACATGGGGCGCCAAAGACCTTTCTGCGGCTTTTTTGGCAAGCACAAGGGCCTGTTGCGGTTTAAACATTTCCGTATCCGGCTCTGATGTGGCATATAGCCAGGCAAGATTGTTTAATGCCGCCACATTGTCGGAATCCAGGTCCAGGGCCCGCTGGTAGGCCGCTGTTGCGGCGCTGAGATTGTTTCTGCTGTAATACAGATCCCCGAGCATCACGTGCAGCTCAGGGTCCTTGGGCTGCTGGCGGATTTGGCGGGTGAGGATCTGCTCGGCCATTTTCCCGGACAGTTGTTCCCCGGCTGCGCCGAAATGCAGACTGTAGCCCACTGATGCCAGCCCGAGGATGATGGCCAGGTAAACGGCCATGCTCACGCGTACCTTTCTGTGATGGCGCCGGATCCAGCCCGGATTGGCCTCGCATTTGCGAAGGTAGTCGATGCGGTCGGATATGCTGAAATGATGCCAGTTGGGCCGGTCCGGAGACTGGCCGCTGGAGGCCGCGATCTTGTGAAACGTTGTGATCAGCGGTACGGCCGAGTCCATGAGCCGGTAGACGGAGATATCGGCCTGGCGCTCGAAATTGCGCATGAAATAGCCGAATCCGAACCGGAAATAAACAAAAAAGGTCACAATCATGGCCAGGCTAAACACCACGGAAACAAAGGTTTCGCCCCCGGCATTGACCGCCCCGAAAACCGTCTGCAGATACACGGCCCCAAAGACGATAAAATCCAGGGCCGCAAACGAGATCACCATGTATCCGGCCAGAAAAATCAGGTAGAAATACAGGTGGCGGTGTTTGACATGCCCGATTTCATGGGCCACCACCGCCTCGATTTCCACGGGGGCCAGATAGCGCAGCAGCCCCGGGGTCACCAGGATATAGCGGAACTGCGAAACCAGGCCCATGACCCCGGCAGTGATCATGCCGCCGCCAAACAGCGGCCATTTCATGATTTCACGATAGGAAACCCCGGCCCGGCGGCACAGATCCTCGATCCGGGTGCGCGCATCCCCTGGTTCCAGGGGCCTGCATCCCCAGAAATACTGGATCAAGGCCGGGCCGAAAACCGCGATCACAAAAAGGAAAAACAGGAAATAAAGGATCTGGCCCGTGGTGGAATTCAGAAATGCCCGTGGCGCATCAAAGGGCAGCACATAAATCAGGTCCGCGGCCAGGGAGAGAAAAAACCAGGGCAGCAGCACCGGGATGGAAAAGGTAATATGGGACACCACATAGCGGCGCCGGGTGATGCCGGTTTGGTAAAGCTTTTCGTGGGCCTTGTGGGCAGATGCCCAGACAATGCACAGATATCCCAGAAAAATGCCCAGAAAAAGCACTGCGCCAAGGGTGGGCATGCTTTGGACAACAGGGATCCGTCCGAGGTATCCGCTTAATTCCAGTGCATAAATATTGACCGCAAACAGTCCGATGGCAATGATGCACTGGCGCACGATCAGGGATTCAAAGCTCTGGTGCAGGTCGCCGTTTCCGCCTTGTTCAATGCGGTCTTCGAGCTTTTTAAACAGAATCCGGGTCAGGGCGGCAAACAGCAGGGAAATGGCGGCAAAAAAGCCTAAGGCCTGGGAAAAAGGCATCTGCGGCTGTGCTGGCGGGGGATAGGTGGTGTAAATCAGCAGGGCGATGATAAAGTAGAGAAAATTGCCAAACATCAGCTATCGTCCTGCCGTTTTTTGGCCGCCCCGGTATAGAAGCGCTGTTTTTCACTGTAAATACAGCCGCAATAGGATTGACGGTACATGCCCAGCTGCTTTGAGGTTTCCACCCCGGTTTTCCACCCGGTTCTGAAATCCTCGTAGTAAAACGGCACGCCCGCGGATTTGCCAACGGCCTTGCCCATTTCGGCAATGGTGTCATGATTCTGGAATTTGCTGTAAAGCAGGGTTGAGGAGAAATAGTCGAATTTTCCCCTGCGGGCCAGTTTGGCTGTGGTCATGAGCCGGTCATGGTAGCAGAACCGGCACCTGTGGGCTTCCCTGAACACCACGCTTTGCAAAAATCCCTCGATATCATAGCCCTCCTGGTAGATCACCCGCAGGCCGGTTTGTTGTGCATAGGCCCTGAGGGTGTCTTCACGCTTCATGCATTCGGTAAACGGATGGATGTTATTTCTGTAAAAAAATCCCATGACCTCAAGGCCTTTTTGCTGCAGGCAGTCAACGGGATAGATGGCGCATGGCCCACAGCAGATGTGAAGCAGCAGTTTCATGAGCGCTCCCCGAAAATGGCGGTGCCAATGCGCACCAGGGTGGCGCCTTCTTCAATGGCGGTTTCAAAGTCGCCGGTCATTCCCATGGAAAGCTCTGCCATTTCCACGTTGGCAATGTTTTTGGCCGCAATTTCCCGGCGTAATGCCCCCAGCTGCCGGAAATAGGGCCGGACCTTTTCAGGGGCGTCAAAAAACGGCGGCAGGGTCATCAGGCCCCGGACAGAAAGGTTTTCCAATCCGGCAACATCGTAGACCAGTTCTTCTGCCGCCTGTTTTTCTGCGCCGGATTTGGTTTGTTCCCCTCCCAGGTTGACCTGGATCAATATTTTCTGGACCCGCCCGTGCCGGGCGGCCTGACGGTTGAGTTCTTTGGCCAGCTTCAGGCTGTCCACCGAATGGATCAGGTCAAACAGGCGCACTGCGTATTTGGCCTTGTTGGACTGCAGATGTCCGATAAAATGCCAGCTGATCCTTGTGTCGGACAGGTCTTTGATCTTTTTGTCCGCTTCCTGGATGTAGTTTTCCCCGAAACAGTCAAGGCCGGCTTCAGCGGCTTTTCTGATTTTTTCAGGCGAAACCGTTTTGGTGACAGCCACCAGACCGACGTCCTGCGGACTGCGGCCGCAGTCCAGGGCGGCTTTTTTGATGCGCTGTCTGATTTGTTTGATGTTTTCGGCGATGGCATTCATTTGTATCAACACTTTCCCCCGGCATCAGCTGTGGCCGGGCTGCGGGTTTGCCCGGTCCCGTGCCGGATGGCCCCATGCTGTGTCAAATGCCCGACAATTTCGCACATGGGCAGGCCCACCACGTTGGTATAAGATCCGTTTATGCTTTTGACCATGAACGCGGCAATGCCCTGGATGGCATAGCCCCCGGCCTTGTCCCGGGGCTCCGGGGTCTGTGTGTACCAGTTGATTTCATCTTCGGTCAATTCCTTAAATGTCACCTCGGTGATACAGACATTGCTGTGGCGGTGCCCCCGGCTTTCACACCAGATGCTGTAGCCGGTGATCACCCGGTGGGTGCGCCCGCTTAAGCGCCTGAGCATCTGCCCGGCCACGGCGGCTGACTCCGGCTTGTTTAGGATCCGTCCGTCAATGACCACAATGGAGTCCGCTCCGATCACCCAGGCATGGGGATATAGTTTTGCAACCGCTTCAGCCTTGGCCGCTGCCAGGATTTGCGCATGGCGCTCCGGCTCCGGTCCGCGGATGGCATCCTCATCGGTTCCGCTGGGCACCACGGAAAATGCGATCTGTGCCTGCTCAAGCAGCCGCCTGCGCCGGGGCGATTCAGAGGCCAGGACAATGCTGTTTTTTTCATTTAACGGATTCATAACCATTGATTAACAAATCCCTTCAGGATTGGCAAGAAAGAGCCGCAATGCCCGGCTGGTTGCGCTCATCGACGAACACTGCCGAGATATTGGCAAGACAGGATGTCTATGATTAGTATTGGTAAATAAGATTGGAATCGTCACCATGCCGCATAGACGCGGCACAAAAGAAATTGGCGCAATTGATGCGCACCGGCCGGGGAGTGACAATGGTTCCGGTAAATCACACATATGCGCTTTCGTCCTGGACGCCGGCAGTGTTCAGCTTCCTGGCATTTATTTTTGCCGTTTTTCTGATGCTGGCGGTGTTGATGATCCTCACCGGCTTTCTGGGTGAAAAACGCGTCAATGAAAATAAGCTTCGCCCCTATGAAAGCGGGATCATTCCAACCGGTTCAGTGCCGCTTCGCTACCCGGTGCCGTTTTTTCTGGTGGCGGTATTTTTTTTGATTTTTGACGTGGAAGGCGCATTTATCTTTTCCTGGGCCGTGGCCGTGGAGGCCCTCGGGGTAAAGGCCATGGTGCAGATGACCTTTTTTATTTTTGTTTTGCTCATGGGCCTGGTTTACATATGGTTCAAGGGAGGTCTGGCATTAAAGGAAGGAAAGGACAAAAGAGCCGAACGCCGGTGAGCCGGGCTGTGGACAGTGTTATCAACTGGGCCCGGGCAACGAGTCTCTGGCCCATGTATTTCGGGCTGTCGTGCTGCTTTGTCGAAGAGATCACCGCGTGGACGCCGCGATACGATATTGCCCGCTTCGGCGCCGAGGTGCTTCGCCTTTCGCCAAGACAGGCCGATTTGCTCATTGTTTCAGGAACCGTGTTTAAGAAGGTGGCGCCGGTGGTGCTGCGCCTCTATGAACAGATGGCCGAGCCCAAATGGGTGATATCCATGGGATCGTGCGCCAATACCGGCGGAATGTATGATGTGTACTCGGTGGTCCAGGGCGTCAATCAGATCCTGCCCGTGGATGTTTACATCCCGGGATGCCCGCCCCGGCCTGAAGCGGTACTCCATGGCCTGACCCGGCTGCAGGAAAAAATCCAATCCGGAGAACGGCCGTCGGGCAAGGTGTTTCATATGTCCGGGGGCAGCCACGGCACCGTGGCGCCCGTGCTCGTTGACGGCGAAACAAAGACCCGCGACACCCGTGGGCCGGGTATGAACGGAATTTCCGTTCGGGGCAGTTCCGTTACCCCGCCTGATTTCCACGGAACCCGCGCACAATTCATGTGGACCCCGCCTGCGGCGCAAATCACCCTGTCTCCGGTTGAAAACGAAGTCAAATCGCAACTGGTCCGGCGTTTCGGTGATGCCGTGGCGCCTGCAGAAAAAAGCGCTGACATGCTCACTGTTGATGTGGACCAAAGCCGGGCCGCCGAGGTTCTGCAGTTTCTCAAATTCGGGTCCAGCCCGCGCTTTCTGCGCCTGGAGGATTACACCGCAGTTGATCAATCCGCCCGGCAGAACCCGGAGCATTATCCGGATTTCACCCTGGTGTATCATCTGCTGGCCTTTGATCCGGCCGTGCGGGTGCGGATCCGGGCGCCCCTGTACGGCAGATACCCGGAGACGCAAAGCATCCACGATCTCTGGCAGAACGCCGCCTGGTACGAGCGGGAAATCTATGACATGTTCGGGATCCGGTTTTCCGGGCATCCGGATCTGCGTCGGCTTTTGATGCCCGAGGGCTGGCAGGGCCATCCGCTGCGAAAATCATACAATGGACGGGCTACGGATATGCCCGCCTACACCGCAGAAGATGCGCGCAATCTGCAGCCCAGGGCCGGAGAGCAGTTTTACCGGGTGGATGAACACGGCGAGTCCTATGTCTTAAACATCGGCCCGCACCACACCGGCACCCATGGCATTATCCGGTATATCGCAAAAATGGACGGGGAAACCATCACCGGCCTGGACATGGATATCGGCTACCATCACCGGGGGGCGGAAAAAATCGGCGAGCGCCAGCACTGGATCCAGTATATTCCCTACACCGACCGGGTGGATTATCTGGTAGGGGCGGCAAACGAGTTTCCCTACGTCCTGGCCGTGGAAAAGATAGCGGGCATACGCGTGCCCGAACGCGCCGAATACATCCGGGTGCTGTTTGCCGAACTTTCCAGAATTGCCAACCATATGGCCTACATGGGCATTACAGCCAATGACGTGGGCGCGCTTACCCCCAACTTCTATGCCTTCCGGGACCGGGAAATGATCATGGATATCGTGGAGATGATCTCCGGCGGCCGGCTTCATCCCGCGTTTTTCCGGCCGGGCGGCGTGGCCGCGGATCTTCCCGAAGGCTGGAAGGAGCCCGTGGAGGCTTTTTTGCGGGTATTTCCCAAAAGGCTTGGCGAGTATGAAAAAATTACACTCAAAAATCCGATTTTCAGGGCCCGTACCGTGGACGTGGGCCTGATGGAAAAACACGATGCAGTGGATCTGGGGGTAACCGGCCCCAATCTCAGGTCCACCGGCGTCAACTGGGACTTGCGCAAAAACATGCCCTATTCGGTATACGACAGCCTGGATTTTGACGTGCCGACCGATACGATCAGCGACTGCTGGACCCGGTTTCGTTTGCGGGCAGAAGAATGCCGGCAAAGCGTACGGATCATCCGGCAGGTCATCGACCAAATGCCCGGGGGGCGATACATCTCAGAGGATTACCGCTATGTGGTGCCCCAAAGACAGGACATGCTAAAAGACATTGAAAGCCTGATCCACCATTTTGTCAATGTCACCAGGGGGCCGAAAATCCCCAGCGGTGAGGCATATGCGGCAACGGAAAACCCCCGGGGCGAGCAGGGCTATTACATTGTCAGCGACGGGCTGGGCTTTGCTTATCGGGTGCGCATCCGCGGTTCGAGCTTTACCAATGTCCAGGCGTTTCCCAAAATCTGCAAAGGCGCAACCATCGCCGATTTTATTGCCATTATCGGGGCCCATGACTATACCCCGGCCGATATTGACAGGTAAAAGACAGATGGCGCCGTAAAAGTCCAATATCGGTGTTACGTGCAATTTCTCAGAATTTCACGTACGGAAAAGTACGCTGCATTCTTTGAAATTGCGCAAGCCTTGGGCTTGCACTTTTATCCGCCATCTGAAATCAGACTTTTTAGGGTGCCATCAAAAACAAATGCTGCCTGAAACTTACATCAATGAAGTGGAAAAACGGCTGCGCCGGGCCGGGCGCCCCAGGGAAATCATCATTGACGTGATGCTCGAGGTGCAGCAGTTCTACGGCTGGTTTTCAGACGAAGCCCTGGAGCAGACCGCACGGCTTTTAAAGATGAATCCTTTGGAAATCGAGGAACTGGCAACTTTTTACAACTACATCTACAGACAGCCGGTTGGAAAACACGTCATCCACGTCTGCGACAGTGTGATTTGCTGGATGAGCGAAGGTTATGCGTCCTTTGTGGAGCACATGCAGGAAAAACTCGGCATCCAAATGGGCCAGACCACCGATGATGGCATGTTTACTTTGCTTCCGGTTTGCTGTCTGGGCTATTGCGATCTGGCCCCGGCGCTGATGATCAATCAGAGGGTGTATGGTCATCTGACCGCGGAAAAATTTGATCAAATCATCGAAGACCTCAGGCGGGAAAAATAAATGCATCCCCGGGTACTGCTGAAAAACCGAAAATCCGGCCGGATCGCCACAATTGACGAATACCGGAAAAGCGGAGGGTATCAGGCGCTGGAAAACGCATTTGTCAAAAATGATCCATCACCCGGCGAAATTCGCGAGATTTTGCTTGAAGCCCGGCTTCTGGGCCGCGGCGGTGCCGGGTTTCCCATTGGAAAAAAAATGGAAACCGTGCCTGAAAATGCCCCGCACCCGAGATATCTGGTGTGCAATGCCGATGAAATGGAACCGGGCACTTTCAAGGACCGGGTGTTGATCCATGCCGATCCCCACCAGCTCATTGAAGGCATTGTCCTGGCCGCCCGGGCGATTGCGGCCGAAATCGCCGTGATTTTCATCCGGCGGGAATACGAAAACGCCGCCCGGATTCTGGAACGCGAGATTCAGGTCGCCCGGGATGCCGGGCTTGCCGGCAAAAACATTCTCGGCTCCAACAACGACTGTGAGCTGATTGTCCACCGCAGTGCCGGCCGGTATATCTGCGGGGAGGGCACTGCGGTGATCAACGCCCTGGAGGGAAAACGGGCCAACCCCCGGCGGCCGCCGCCTTATCCCACTACCAGCGGGCTGTGGCAGCTGCCCACCGAGGTGCAAAATGTTGAAACCCTGTGCTGTGTGCCCCATGTCATTTCCAACGGGGCCCCATGGTTCAGATCCCTGGCCCTGACCGAAAGCGGGGCCGGCACCAAGGTGTTTTCCGTCAGCGGCAGGGTCAATCATCCCGGCTGTTTTGAACTGCCCATGGGTATCCGGCTCTCGGAGCTCATTGAAAAATATGCCGGCGGCATGATACCGGGCTCAAGGTTTAAGGCGTGCATGCCGGGCGGGGCTTCCACGCGGCTTATGCCCGGATCCATGTATCACCTTCGGCTCGATTACAGCGAAATGGAAGAAAACGGCTATCGGCTGGGCACCGGAGCGATCATGGTTTTTGATCACAAGACCTGCCTGGTGCAGGTGGCCGCCAACCTGATGACGTTTTTTGTCAGAGAGTCCTGCGGCTGGTGCACGCCCTGCCGGGAAGGGCTGCCCTATATCCTGGATTTGCTAAACCGCATCGAGGCCGGGCAGGGCAGGGCTGAATACATTGAAATGATACGGAAAATGTGCGGGCACATGAAATATTCCTTTTGTGCGTTTGCCCCAGGAGCCGTGGCCCCGGTTCAGGCCCTGATCGAGGATTTTCACGCAGAGGTCACGGCCCATATCGAAAATCAGGGATGCCCGTTTAAAAACAGGCAATCAGACGAAAATTATGCCGAATCTCATCATTGACAACAAAAAGATCAGGGTTGCCAAAGGCACCCGGGTCATTGATGCCGCCGAAAGCGCCGGTATCTATATCCCGCGGTTTTGCTATTTCGCCGAACTCGGTGCGGTGGGCGCCTGCCGGGTATGTGCGGTGAAATTCATAGACGGACCCGTTGAGGGCATACAGATGAGCTGCATGGTAGAGGCTGAAGACGGCATGGTGGTCTCCACAGACGATGCCGAGGCCGTGGATTTCAGAAGGCATGTCATTGAGTGGATGATGATGAACCACCCGCATGACTGCCCGGTTTGCGACGAAGGCGGCCACTGTCTGCTCCAGGACCTCACCGTGGCCGGCGGCCACGGCATCCGCAGGTTTGCCGGCAAAAAACGGACATATGCAGACCAGTATCTCGGGCCGCTGATCCGCCACGAGGAAAACCGATGCATCCAGTGCTACCGCTGCTCCCGGTTTTACCAGGAATATTGCGGATATACAGACCTCGGGGTCATGGGCATTGCCCAGCGGATTTATTTTGGGCGTTACAAAGACGGCGTGCTTGAAAACCCGTTTTCCGGAAACCTCATCGATCTGTGCCCCACAGGTGTCTACACGGACAAGCCGTCGCGCTACACCGGCCGCAGATGGGATTTTGAGCGGACCACCGGCGTGTGTACCACCTGCAGTCTGGGCTGCAGCATCACGGTTTCGGCCAGGTACAGGCAGATTGTTCGTCTGGAGGCGGCTTTCAGCCAGTCGGTCAACGGCGCCTTTATCTGTGATCGCGGACGATACGGGTTTTTCTGGGTCAACTCGGAAAACCGGCCCAGGCAGGGCCGGGTGGAGACAAAAGCAACTCCCCCGCAAAAAGCCGCTGCTGCTGCGGCCGGGTGGCTCGATCGTCTGGCGGAGCAATACGGCGCCGGTGCCATTGCGGTTGCCGGCTCCGGGCGCAGCAGCCTGGAAACCCTGGCTGCATGGATGGATTTGTGCAGGAGCCGGTCCTGGCGCGGGTTTTTTTTCGATGATCTGGCAGCCGCCCCGGCGGCGCCGGTCGCGGTTTTCGGTCTGAGCCCGGAAAATGTCATATCCATGAAAGCTGTTGAATCCGCGGACATGATTCTGGCTGTGGGCACAGATGCTTTGGACGAGGCCCCCATGCTCGCCCTGGCCATGCGCCAGGCATGGCGGGCAGGGGCAGGAGTTGCAGCCATTGATCCCAGAGACCTTGAGTGGCCGTTTGAATTCCAGCAGGTTGTGGCCGCACATGATGAAATCGTTGATTTGTTGTCCGGTATTGAGCCGGAAAACGAAATTGGCGGCAATGCCGGCAACCATGCCGGCAAAATGGCGGCAATCCAGGATCAGGTCCGGCACAGCCGCTTTCCGGTGATCCTTTGCGGCACTGCTATTGTTGATCAAGGCACGGCTTTGGCCGCAGCCGGCCTTGTCAAACGATTGCGCAAAAACAAAAAGGACGCGCGCCTGTTTTACACCCTGCCCGGGGCCAACACCTTTGGCGGGATTTTGCTGGATCACCGGGTGAAACCCCCGGATGAACTCATCCATGCCATGGAATCCGGTGAAATCAAGGCGCTGGTGGCCGTAGAAAGCGATCTCTGGCAAAATTGCACAGACCGGGATCGTCTGGAGCGCGCGCTCAACGGCCTGGAATTTTTGTGTGCAGCCGACTGCATGGCCACTGAACTCGTTTCCCGGGCAGATATTGTCATCCCGGTGTCAAGCGTCTATGAATCCGGGGGAATCTATGTCAACCAGGAAGCAAGGGCCCAATGGTCACCCCCCGCCCATGCCGGGGGCACGCCCGTGCGCATAACCGGGGCAGGCGGCCATCCCCCAAGGGTTATCGGCCCGGGCATTGCCGGAGGTGATATGCCCAGTGCCTGGCAGGCAGCCTGGCAGATTGCGGGTCTGGATCCGCCGGCCGGCCCCGGGGAAATGATCGAGTGGATGACAAAAACCTATCCGGTGACAGGGTCGGTCAAAACCATGGCAGCACAAGGCGTGCGGATTTTTCCTCTGCAGTAACGGCGAAAAAATCCGGCCGGCCCGCGGCGGCAAAAATAGGGCCGGGCGGTTTGGGAACAATAAACACAAGGCAGCAGCAATGGGACTTTGGCTGACAGGATATGCCGTTTTAATGATTAAGGTCGCGGTGATTTTAACCGGCGTTCTTTTGCTGGCCGCTTACCTGGTGCTTTTGGAGCGCAAGCTGCTGGGCCGCTTCCAGGCCCGCATCGGGCCCAATCGTGCCGGGATTTTCGGCCTGCTCCAGCCTGTTTCCGACGGCATCAAGCTTTTGACAAAAGAAGATGTCATACCCCAGGGGGCCCACCGCAGGATTTTTTTGTTCGCCCCGGCTGTTGTTGCCGCCACGGCCCTGCTCACCTTTGCGGTGGTGCCCATGGGTCCGGACTTACACCTTGGCGGCAGAAAGATTCCCATGGTGGTCACGGACATGAATGTGGGGCTGCTCTATGTTTTTGCCATGGCTTCTTTGAGTGTTTACGGGGTGGTGCTGGGTGGATGGGCCTCGGATTCCAAGTATGCCATGCTCGGCAGCATCCGCGGCGCGGCCCAGATGATCAGCTACGAACTGGCCCTGGGGCTTTCCATTGTCCCGGTGGTCATGCTGGCGGGCTCTCTGAGCCTGGTCGATATCGTAGACGCCCAGGCGGGCAGGCCGTTTATCCTGGTTCAGCCCCTGGCCTTTGTCATATTTTTTCTCTCTGCCATGGCCGAAAGCAAGCGCATTCCCTTTGATCTGCCCGAGGCAGAGGCCGAGCTCGGCTCGGGGTATCACACGGAATACAGCGGCATGCGCTTTGGGATGTTTTTTCTGGGGGAATATGTGCAGATGCAGGTTCTTGGTGCCCTTACAGCGGTGTTTTTCCTCGGGGGCTGGCGCGGGCCGTTTTTGCCCGCTCCCCTGTGGCTGCTTGTAAAAATTGTTCTGGTGGTAACCGCCATGATCTGGATCCGGGCCACTTTGCCCAGGTTCCGTTATGATCAGCTCATGGGCCTGGGCTGGAAGTTTCTGATCCCTGCGGCCCTGATCAATATCGTGATTACCGGGTTTGTGATGGTGGGCATATGAAGGAATTGTTCCTGATCGTGCATTCGCTTTGCACGGGTTTTTACACCACATTGAAACACGTTTTCCGGGGACCGGCCACGGAGCTGTATCCCGAGTACAAGCGCCCCCTGCCGGCCCGATCCAGGGCGCGCATCATTTTAACCGCTGATCCGGACGGCAGGGAGCGCTGTGTGGCCTGCTATCTTTGCTCGGCTGCATGTCCGGTGGACTGCATTTCCATGCAGGCGGCCGAAAACCCGGAAGGTCGGCGGTATGCGGCATGGTTCCGGATCAATTTCGGCAGGTGCATATACTGCGGGCTCTGCGAGGAGGCCTGTCCCACCGCGGCCATCCAGCTCACCCCGTCTTTTGAACACGCAGACCGGGACATTCTGAAGATGGTTGCTGAAAAGCACGATCTCCAGGTGGACCACTGCGGAAAGGACCAAAATTACAATTTCTACGATCATGCCGGTGTGGCCGACGCGATTCGCCCAAAGGGCGGGCACGTAAACGAGTCGCCGCCGGTCAATGTGAGAACCAACATGCCGTGAGGGATATGACTGTTTACGCCGTGTTTTTCTATATCATTGCCGCGCTGATCATCGCCTCTGCTGGCCTGGCGATCACCAGAAAGCACATGGTTCATGCGGTGCTTTACTTGGTGGTGTCGTTTATTGCAACAGCCCTGCTGTTTTATCTGCTGGGCGCGCCGCTTGTGGGGATTTTTCAGGTGATCCTATATGCCGGGGCCATTATGGTGCTTTTTCTCTTCATTGTCATGATGATCCGAATGGCTCCGGGACCGGATCGGCCCTTTCCGGCAGGTCACTTTCTGGCGGCCTTTGGGGTCTGCGGGATATATGTTGCCGCTGCGTTGCTGGTCGCGTTTTCTTCCGGTCCTGAAACCGGCAGACCAATGGCTGCGGCAGCGGCGTCGCCCGCTGCGTTCGGGTTTTATTTGTTTGACCGGCACTGGCTGGCAGTGGAGATGATATCGCTTCTGCTCCTGGTGGCCCTGATCGGGGCCCTTCACCTGGGCAGGGCGGGAAGACGGAAAAAATCCGGAAACAAGGAGCCGTGATGATTGTACCCTACACCCATGTCATGCTGCTTGGGGCCATTGTGTTTCTGATGGGGATGATCTGCACTTTGACCCGCAGGAATCTGATCATGATCATTGTGGGACTGGAGATCATGTTAAATGCTGCTGCCATTGTGTTTGTGGGCGCAGGGCTGCAGTTTGGCCAGATCGAAGGTCAGGTCATGGCGCTTTTTATCGTGGCCGTGGCCGCAGCCGAGGTGTCAGTGGGCCTGGCCATGGTGGTTTGCATATACCGGCAGCGAAACAGCATTGATCCGCAATGCATGAAAGACAGCCCGTGTGTCCCGGATCCGAAAGAAACCGGTGAACTGCTTCCGAACGCTTAACACTTAAAACTTAAAATTTTCATCATGCTTTTCCAACCCGTACCCGAAATTTCGCTCTACCTGGCCTGGGCCGCAGCCGTGGTGCCCCTGGCGGCCTTCGGGGTCATCCTGGTGTTTCTCCGGCGCCTGCCCGGGGTTGCGGCCGGGACTTCCGTGGCCGCTGCAGCCGTATCCCTGATCTGCGCGGTTTGTCTTTTGGTCCGCCATTTGGGCATGGATGCGCCCCTGCAATCTTCTGTGACATGGATGGCCTCCGGGGATTTTGAGATTGCCGTTGGGGTGCTGCTCGATTCTTTGAGCCTTGTCATGCTGGTGATTGTGACCTGTATTGCGTTTCTGGTCCAGGTTTATTCCCTTGGCTACATGGCCGGTGATCCCGGCTATGGGCGGTATTTTGGGTTCATGTCCCTGTTTGCCTGGGCCATGGCCGGTTTGGTGCTCGCCCCCAATATCCTCCAAATCTTTATATTCTGGGAACTGGTGGGCCTTTCGTCTTATCTGCTCATTGGTTTCTGGTATGAAAAGTTTTCCGCCACCCGGGCGGGAAAAAAGGCGTTTATCATGACCCGGGCCGGCGATACCCTGTTTTTCTGGGGCTGGCTGATTCTTTTGGTCTCGGGGGGGACATTGCATATCTTTGAGTTAAACAGCGGCGCCCACGGGCTTTCCAGCGCCATGACAACCGCATCCGCGCTGCTGGTATTCGGGGGCATTATCGGCAAAAGCGCCCAGTTTCCGCTCATGACCTGGCTGCCCGATGCCATGGAGGGGCCCACGCCGGTCAGTGCCCTGCTTCATTCCGCCACAATGGTTGCCGCCGGGGTTTTTCTGCTGGGCCGGCTGTTTCCGTTTTTCAGCCAATCCGATACGGCCATGACCGTGTGCATGGCAGTGGGTACTGTCAGCATGCTGCTTTCAGCCACCATGGCAATGGTGAGCCGGGATATCAAGCAGGTGTGGGCTTATTCCACCATCAGTCAGCTCGGTTTCATGATCATGGCCCTTGGCGCTGGCGGTTATGCGGCCGGGATATTTCACCTCACCACCCATGCCGGGTTCAAGGCGCTTTTGTTTTTATGTGCCGGGGTTTTGATCCATGTCCATGAGACAAACGATATGTTTGTCATTGCCCGGGCCGGCGGACGCCGCATGAAAACGGCCATGATCTGCATGACAGCCGGCGCCCTGGCGCTTGCCGGAATATGGCCCTTTTCCGGTTTTTTCAGCAAAGAGGCGATCATGGGCGCACTGGCGGCCGCAGACAATCCCGTATGGCTGTTTTGCGGGCTTGCCGGGGTATTTTTGACCGCATATTATACGTTTCGCCTGATTTTTATCATTCTGTTTCCCCGCAGCGCAGCTACCGGGGGGCCCGGCGACCGGCACGGGTCCGTGCCCGCCAATGCGGCCATGTATGCGGTGCTGGTGATCCTGGCTGTGATTACCCTGGCGGCGGGGTTTTTTGCACAAGGCTTTCAGGATTTTATCAGTATCCACAGCGGACATGCCAAAGACGGTCACACGGCTTTTTGGGCCCATATCGCCTCTCCGGTTCTGGCGGTTGCAGGCATTTTTGCTGCGTGGATGCAATTTGGCCGCAGTGCCTCGGATCAGGTGGGGTTTGCTGAGAAAATCGGGCCCGTGGGCCGTCTTTTTGCCAGACGCTGGTACCTGGATCATGTTTACGCCTGGATAACAGATCGCGTGCTGGACCGCGGCATTGCCGAGGGGGCCCGGCGGGCGGAGAATCGGATGATCGAAGGGGCGCTGGCCATGATCACCGGCTGGGTTGTTTTCTGCGGCCGCATGGCCGCGGGATGGCACCGGGCCATGATTCAGCCGAAGCTGATGGTGGCGTTTGCCGTGATGTTCGGATTGACACTTATTTTGATGGTTGTTTAAAGGAAATGGGAAACATGCAGATGCATGCCGCACAATTTCCGTTTTTGAGCACGATCCTGCTGATATGCATATTCGGGCTGGCACTGGTGCTGGTGCTGCCCAAAAACAGCAATGCGGCGGTCAAATGGGTGAGTGCGGCGTGTTCGGCTGCAACCCTGGCCCTGTCGGTTTTTCTGTTTGCTGCATATGACCGGGGGGCGGGGGGCATGCAGTTCGTGGAGCGCCTGGACTGGATCCCCTCCATGGGCATTTCCTATTTAAACGGCATAGACGGATTTGCCGCGCCCATGCTTCTGCTCACGGGGATTGTGTTTTTTACCGGGGTTGTTTCCATGTGGGAACTCGACTTTCGGGTAAAGGAGTTCTTCGCCCTGTTTATCCTCCTGGTCATCGGCGTTTACGGCATGTTCATGGCCCTTGACCTGTTTTTCATTTTCGTGTGGTTTGATGTTTCGCTTCTTCCCATGTACCTGCTCATCGTGATCTGGGGCAGCAGCGCCCGGGAGTATGGGGCCATGAAGCTGACCCTGTATCTTTTGTTCGGAAGCGCAATGATTTTGCCGGGCATCATTTATCTGGCAGCCGTATCCGGCCTGGAGACGTTTTCTCTGCCCGCCTTGGTGGAAAATGCGTCTTTTTCCGGCTTTGAGCAGAAAACCGCATTTTTGCTGTTTTATATCGGATTCGGGATTCTGGCCGGGGTATGGCCGTTTCACTCCTGGTCGCCCACGGGTCACGTGGCCGCCCCCACGGCGGTGAGCATGCTGCATGCCGGCGTACTCATGAAGATCGGGGCTTTCGGCATCCTGCGGGTTGGCATGTTTCTGTGCCCGGAAGGCTGGATGTACTGGTCGCCGATGATGGCGGTTCTGGCGGTCATCGGGATTGTCTATGGGGTCATGGTGGGCCTTCGACAGACGGATCTCAAGTTTGTGATCGGCTATTCCAGTGTTTCCCACATGGGAATCGTGGGCCTGGGGTTTGCCACCATGACAGTTGACGGGATTAACGGGGCGGTGTTTCAGATGTTTGCCCACGGGGTCATGACGGCCCTTTTTTTCTCGGCTGTGGGACATATCTATGACCGCACCCACACCCGGGAAATCGGCGAACTCGGCGGACTGTCGGCTGTGATGCCCGCGGCCAGCGGTTATTTTGTTATTGCAGCGCTTGCCGGCATCGGTGTGCCCTGTTTGGCCAGCTTCTGGGCTGAACTGCTGGTTTTTATCGCCGCGTTCAGGGTCTACCCGGCCCTGGCAATGATATCCGTGGGTGTTTTGGTGGTAAATGCCCTGTTCATGCTCCGGGTTGTCCGCAATACCTGCTTTGGGCCCTTGAATGACCGCTGGGCGCATTTAAAGGACATGCGCTTTGCAATGGGTATGCCCCGGGCGGTGCTGGCCGCGGCAATCGTGGGCTTCGGTCTGATGCCGTTTCTCATGTATGATTTGATCCAGACCGCCTCGGTCCCCCTGATCCATTCCCTGGGCCAGGCAGTCGGGTTCGCCGGGCCGGAAAGCGTTGAGACCCTTTTCACGGAATTGATGAGCGTATGGCCATGACGGATTGGATCCTGTTTATTCCCGAGCTCTACACACTGGCGGCAGTTGGTGTGTTTTTCTTTCTCTGCCTGTGCCGGGCCCGTCCCGGCCGGGATTATGCCGCGGCCATGGTGCTGTCTGCGGGCGGTCTTGTGCTGACGGTCTGCACTGCGGGTTTTGAAGGCCTTGTCTTTGAGGGAGTCTATCAGGTGGATCTTTACTCCCAGGTGTTTAAGGCCCTTATCTATTCCGGGTTCTTTCTTACGGTATGTCTTTGCGCCGATCTTTCAGGAGTGGACAAGGCCCGGCACAGCGAATTCTACCTGCTGCTTTGCTTGTCTACCCTGGCCATGATGCTGCTGGCAAGCTCCGTACATTTGCTGACCATCTATATTTCCCTTGAGATTTCTTCTTACAGCCTTTACGTGCTGGTCTATTTTCGCCGGGGATACCCAAAAGGGGCAGAGCCGGCATTTCAGTATTTCGTCTTTGGCGCGGCCTCATCTGCCGTGATGCTTTTCGGGTTTGCCCTGGTTTACGGCGCGTTTGGAACAGCGCACATGGCCGAACTGATGGGGCAGGTGCCGGCAAGGATCAATGAGCCCCTGGTTTTTACCGGTTTTGTCCTGTCGTTGTCCGGATTTTTTTTCAAGCTCGCGGTTTTTCCCTTTCATTTCTGGGCGCCCGAGGCCTACGAGGCCGCCCCCCACCAGGTGTCGGCATATATTGCCACTGCCTCAAAGGTGGCCGCCATTGCCATTTTGGTGCGCATGATCGCCATGACCGGCGGGCAGGGCGACCGGATGGCCTGGGTGTTGATTTTCCTCTCTGTTGCTTCCATGACCGCGGGCAATCTCGCGGCCATGGCCCAAAAGGATATCAAGCGGCTTCTGGCTTTTTCCAGCGTGGCCCATGCCGGCTACGTGATGATTGGAATATTATGCGCAAACGCAATGGGCTATGCGGGCGCGGTATTTTACGGCCTGTCGCTTATGGTGATGAAATTCACCTGTTTCATGGTGGTGGTCAAGGCCGCAGACGGCGGCAGAAACATCAAAACAGATGCCCTTGCCGGCCTGCACCAACGGGCTCCTGTGCTGGCTTTGGCCCTGCTGCTGGCCCTTTTCGGACTGGCCGGCCTTCCGCCCACCATCGGGTTTACGGCAAAACTGCTTGTTTTTAAGGCCGCCATGGACCAGGGACTGCTGTGGCTGGTGATTATCGCAATGTTTAACGTGGTGATATCGCTTTATTATTACCTCGGTGTCCTTAAGGCCGCGTATTTTATTGCACCTGCGGCACAGCCCCGGGCCATTGCTGTATCCCTGCCCTTCAGGCTCCTGGCCCTTGCCATGATTGTTTTCATGGTGGCAGGCGGCCTTTATCCCCGATACATGATGGCCCTGGCAGGCGCCATGACAGCAGGCCTTTTTCCCTGAGCGGGTGGACGTTCTATCCCGAATATATGGAGCACTGCCGGGTCACCAGGGCGGCTTCCTGCAGGGCTTCGGCAAATGTGGGATGGCCGTGCATGATCCGGCCGATGTCTTCCGAGGACGCCCCGAATTCGATGGCAAATACCGCTTCTGCGATCATGTCCGAAGCCCGGGGCGAGAGGATGTGCACCCCCAGGACCCGGTCTGTTTTTTTGTGGGAAAGCACCTTGACCATGCCTTCGGTTTCGCCCATGCACCGGGCCCGGCCGGCGCCCGTGAGCGGGAAAGTGCCGGTGCAGTAGTCAATGCCCTGTTGTTTTAACTGCTCTTCTGTCTTGCCCACTGATGCCGCCTCGGGAAAGGTGTAGATGACCATGGGCACTGCGTCGTAGTTGACCTCGCCGGGTTTTCCCGCCATGATTTCCACTGCGGCCCGTCCTTCGGCCGAGGCCTTGTGGGCCAGCATGGGCTGGCCGATCAGGTCGCCTACGGCATAAATATTGGCAACAGCGGTGCGGAAATTGGCATCCACCTTGACAAAGCCCTGGGAATCGGTCTCAACGCCCGCGTCTTCCAGGCCCAGGTCTTCAGACAGCGGGCGCCTGCCCACGGCCACCAGCACGGTTTCGCAAACTTGCTCGGATTTTTCCCCGTCTGTATCCAATGTCACCTTTACGGTCTTTTTGCGCACATCCGCGCCGGTAACCCGGGTTTTGAGCTTAAATTCAATGCCCTGGCTCTTTAAGATCCGCAGCAGCCGGCGTGATAACTGGCTGTCTGCCGTGCCCGCAATCCGGTCTGTCATTTCCGCGACAGTTACCTTTGACCCCAGGCGTGACCAGACCGAGCCCAGTTCAAGGCCGATATATCCGCCGCCCACGATGAGAAGGCGCCTGGGAACCCTGTCAAAGGCCAGGGCATCGGTTGAGTTGACAATAAACTGGCCGTCAAACTCAAGACCCTTGACCCCGGCCGGGCTGCTGCCGGTGGCAAGCAAAATGTTTTTCGCTTCGATTGTCTGTGCCTGGCCGTTTTTTTCCACCCTGACCGCTGACGGGCCATGGAGTGCGGCGGTGCCTTTGATAATCTCTACATTGTTGGCTTTGAGCAGGTTTTCCACATTGTCGGTAAGTGCCCGCACAACCTCGTCTTTTCTGCCCATCATGGTCTTTAGATCGATTTCCGGCTTGCCCACCCGGATGCCGTGGTTTTTAAATGAATTGACCGCCTGGGCCGCATGTTCCGAGGAATCGAGCAGGGCTTTGCTCGGGATGCATCCGTAATTGAGGCATACCCCGCCGGGTCTGTCAAATTTGTCCACACAGGCCGTTTTCATGCCCAACTGGCCGGCTCTGGCCGCGGCCACGTACCCGCCCGGGCCGGCGCCGATTACAATCAAGTCATAACGCGACTGTTCACCCATTTTATATCTCCATGATCATGCGTTCAGGGGTTTCAATGAATTCCTTGATGCGCCGCAGAAAACTCACCGCGTCCTTGCCGTCCACGATCCGGTGGTCGTAGCTGAGCGCCACATACATCATGGGCCGGATCACCACTTCCTTGTTTTCCACCACCGGCCGGTCCTCGATCTTATGCATGGCCAAAATGGCGCTCTGGGGCATGTTTAAAATGGGTGTGGACAAAAGCGAGCCGTAGATGCCGCCGTTGGTGATCGAAAAGGTGCCCCCTTCGAGCTCGGAAAGGGTGATGCGGTTTTTTTCCACGCGCGTGGCAAAGTCCGCAATGGCTTCTTCGATGTCTGCAAAACCGAGCCGGTCTGCATGCCGGACAACCGGCACCACCAGGCCCTTTTTGGCGCCAATGGCAATGCCGATGTGATAATAGTGATGATAGACGATTTCATCTTCTTCTATGCCGGCGTTGATTTCCGGAAACTCCCTGAGGGCGGCAACGCATGCTTTGACAAAAAAGGACATGAATCCCAGGCGCACCCCGTGGGTGTTGTGAAATGTGTCCTTGAACCGCTCGCGCAGTGTCTTGACCCGGCTCATGTCGATTTCATTAAACGTGGTAAGCATGGCGGTGTTCTGCCTGGCATCAAGCAGGTGGGCGGCAATGGATTTTCGGATCGGAGACATGGGCGTGCGGGTGACGGCTTCCTTTGTTTCCGAAGGCCGGGGACTTTTTTGCTCCGGCTGGGCTGCCGTTTGTCCGGCGCCGGATTCAAGGTAGGCAATTACATCGCCTTTGGTGATCCGTCCGTTGGGGCCGGTTGCCCGGATTTTTGAAACATCCAGGTTGTTTTCAGCCACCAGTCGGCGCACTGACGGCGGCAGGATCTCTGCCTGTTGTGCCGCTTGTTTGTCATCGCCGGGCTCTTGGGGCTCCGGGGACCTGGCGGGTATGGCTTCAGGCCCGGGTTCTGTTTCGGCCTGTTTTGCTCCGGCCTTTGGGGCGGGTTCGGGTTCCGGCGTAGGGGCGGATTCAGCTGCCTTTTCTTCTGCTTCCGAGGGTTGTTTTTCCTGATCCGCCTTTTGTGCTGAATCCGTTTGGGCGGCATCCGTGTCGATTTTGCCCATAGCCTGTCCGATCTTCACGTTCTGGCCGGCCTGGACAAGGATTTCCAGGATGCCGCTTTGCTCTGCGGGGACCTCCAGGGTGACCTTGTCTGTTTCTATGACAAAGACCGGTTCGTCTTTTTCAATGCGGTCGCCGTCTGACTTGTACCATTCCGCCAGCAGGGCTTCCTTTACGGATTCGCCGACTTCCGGCACCTTGATATCCACTTTCATGGAGCCTCCTTACAGGGCTTTTTTGCTGCAGTTTCTTATTTTTTCTCCATGACCATGTCAATGATCTGCTGCTGCTGTTGCTTGTGTACGTGGTGGTATCCCGTGGCCGTGCTGGCCGAAGCCTTGCGGCCGATATAGTTGAGGGTGATTGAAAAACGGGTTTCCAAAAGCGGCCGGATGTAGTTCCACGCCCCCATGTTGGCCGGCTCCTCCTGGGCCCAGACCCAGCGGCGGCAGTTTTTGTATTTCTTGATTACCGAAACCAGTTGTTCTTCGGCAAAGGGATAGAGCTGTTCGACCCGGATGATGGCCGTGTTTTTTTCCTCCCTGTCATTTCGGGCCTCTGCCAGGTCGTAAAACAGCTTGCCCGATACCAGCACCACCTGTTCGGGATTTTTCGGGGCCCGGGTATCGTCTATAACTTTTTGAAATTTCCCTTTTGCCAGATCATCCAATGATGAGACAGCTTCAGGATGGCGAAGCAGGCTTTTGGGCGTCAGGATGATCAGGGGTTTTAATATTCCGGCGCATGCCTGGCGCCGCAAAAGATGATAATACTGGGCCGGGGTGGTGGGGTTGCAAACGCAAAAATTTTCATCTGCGGCCAGTTGCAAAAATCGCTCCACGCGGCTGCTGGAATGATCCGGGCCCTGGCCTTCATAACCGTGGGGCAGCAGCAGCACCAGGCCGCTTCTGCGCCCCCACTTGGTTTCGCCGCTGGCAAGATAGAGATCAATGACGGCCTGGGCGTTGTTGACAAAATCACCGAACTGGGCCTCCCAAAGGGTCAGACCGTTTGTGTGCACCAGGGAATAGCCGTATTCAAAGCCCAAAACCCCGGCTTCGGACAGCAGACTGTTGATGGCGGTAAATCCGCCCCCGCCTTTGGCTGCGTTATTTATGGGCACATGCTCCGCGTTGGTGGCGGTGTTAAACAATACGCTGTGGCGCTGGCTGAAAGTGCCCCGCTGGCTGTCCTGGCCTGACAGGCGGATGGAAATGCCCTGGTTTACAATTGTGGCAAACCCCAGGGCCTCGGCATTTGCCCAGTCTATACGCTTGCCGTCTTTTACTGCGGCCAGGCGTTTTTTCAGGAGTTTTTCAATTTTGGGGTGCAGATGGAAATCATCCGGGGCCGCGTTGATTTTTGCAGCCAGTTGCTTTAGCAGGGAGGGCTTGACAGCAGTGTCCACGCCGGAATCCTGTTGATCCTGGGGTTGCTGCCGGCCTTTTTCAGGTGCTGTTGTGGGCGGGTGACCCTCGGCAGTGGTTTCCTGCGCCGGTTCATTGGTTTGTTTCTGCACAGCATCATAGGCTTCCTGGATGCATTGGGTTGTTTGCTCCCGGATGTCGCTGGCTGTGTTTTCGTCCAATACGCCCTGTTCAATGAGCTGCCGGGCATAGACCCGGGCCGGGGTGGGGCGGTTTTTTATGCGTTCATACATGAGCGGCTGGGTGAAATAGGGCTCATCGCCCTCGTTGTGGCCGTATCTGCGGTAGCAGACCACATCCATGATCACGTCCTTGCCAAAACGCATTCGGTAGTCACAGGCCAGCTTTGCAATATGCACGGCCGCCTCGGGGTTTTCGCCGTGTACGTGGAATATGGGCACCATTAAACTTTTGGCAATATCCGTGGCATACCGGGTGGAGCGAAGGTCTTCGGGCAGGGCCGTGTAGCCGATCTGGTTGTTGACGATGATATGCACTGTGCCGCCGGTATGATAGCCATCGAGCTGGGACATGTTCAGTGTTTCAGCCACAATGCCCTGGCCTGAAAAGGCCGCGTCCCCGTGGAGCAGCAACGGCAGGACAGCACCGGTGTTTTCAATGCCCGCCGCATCCAGCCGGGCCCGGGCCATTCCCTCCACCACCGGGTTGACCGACTCCAGGTGACTGGGGTTGTCGGCCATGAGGATATCGATTTGCCTTTTTCCCGAGGTGGTGACTTTGCCGCGGAAACCCTTGTGATACTTCACGTCTCCGGCGCCCACTTCGGCTTCCGGGTTGTGGTGGCTTTCAAATTCACCGATGACATCTGCATATGGCCTGTTCAGGATATTGGCCTGAACATTTAACCTTCCCCTGTGGGTCATGCCCAGAACAATCTGTCCGCAGTCGTGTTCGCCCGCGGCATGGGCCAGCAGGGAATCGAGCAGGGGGATGATCACGTCTGCGCCTTCAACGCTGAAGCGTTTCTGGCCCAGATATTTTTTATGGATAAACTGTTCAAGGGCGGAAGCCTCGGACAGTTTCCGGAGAATCCGGATTTTTTCCTCCTCTGAAAGCGACGGCATGTTTTGTGTGGATTCCATCTGTTCCCGAAGCCACTTGCGTTCTTCCGGGTCCTGGATGTGCATGTATTCCACACCAACAGAGCGGCAATAGGTTTGGCGCAGATGGTTGACAAGCTCGCCAAGCGTCATTTGCCTGCCAAGATGTTCCGGCAGGCCCGGCGCGTGGAAGCGCCGCTGCATGTCTTTTTCATCCAGGCCAAAGGCGCCCGGGTTTAACAGGGGGTGGTCGATGGGACATTCCGCAAGGGGATCTGTGCACGACAGCAGGTGCCCGATATCGCGATACCTGTAGACAAGGGCCTCGACCCTTGACTGTTTTCTGACGGTTTGTTCGTCGCAGGGCTCACATCCTTCTCCGGACGCTGCCGGCTTTTTGCTCAGTCCGAGTTCAAAGCCCTGGAAAAAAAATTGCCAGTCCGGGTCCACGGAGTTTGGATCCTGCCTCCAGCGGCTGTATTGGGTTTCAATGTATTGGCCGCTCCAGGGTCCTTTGTAAGTCATTGTTTGTTGCGTCTCCTGATTTGTGGGGTTTTGATCTGTGGCTGCTTTTGTCCGCAGGCCGCATGCCTTGGATTTGTCTTGCCGGATTTCGGTGCCTGGATGATCCCCAGTGCTTCTGCCTGGGCTGCGGCCTTGTAGGAGCTTCGCACCAGGGGCCCGGATTCCACCAGGGCAAAACCTGTCTCTATTGCATATTGCTTCAGTTGCGCAAAGGTTTCAGGATGAAAATATTCGGTCACGTCCATATTTTCCGGTCCGGGCTTGAGATACTGGCCCATGGTCAGCACCTGCACGCCGGCCGCCCGGATGTCGGCGATGGTCTGGCGGATTTCGTCCATGGTTTCGCCGAGCCCGAGCATGAGCCCCGATTTTGTGATGCATTCAGGATTGATCTGTTTTGCCGTGCAAAGCAGGGACAGGGACTGTCGGTAGTCTGCCATGGGCCGCACCGTTGGATAGAGCCGGGCCGTGGTTTCCATGTTGTGTCCCACAATGTCCGGGCCGGCTGCGAGCACGGTTTCAAGGGCCCTGCGGCTTGCCGCAAAATCCGGAATCAGCACCTCGATGCCCGCATTCGGGCAGTTTTTCCGGATTTCTTTGATGGTTGTGGCAAAATGGCCGGCTCCCCCGTCGGAAAGATCATCCCGGGTAACAGATGTCACCACGGCGTGATCCAGCCCCATGGCGGCAACGGCTTTTGCTACGCGCCGGGGTTCGTCTCTATCCAGTGGCTGCGGCCGGCCGTCGACCCCGCAGAACCGGCAGTTCCGGGTACAGCCGTTGCCCAGGATCATGAATGTGGCATGTCCGGCATGCCAGCATTCCGCGATATTGGGGCAAAGGGCTGATTCGCAGACCGTGTGCAGGCCCGCGGCCGCTTTCAGGCGGCGGATGGTTTCATAATTATCCCCCCCGGGTGCGGCCACCCGGATCCACTGAGGCTTTGCCGGGGTTTTGTTTGTCCTGTTTTGGCGTTTTTCCATGGAATGTCAAAAAAAATCGTTTTAAAAATTTCAGGTGGTTGTGTCTTGTCCGCAGACCGGTTTGACGCTGCGGCCGCGCCCGGCAGATTTCTCCGGAATTTCTTCCCGGGGTTTGGACGGTTACAGGCTTTCGAGGGCCTCGATGGTATGGGACGGATCCGGTCGCACCGTATAGTCGGCATTGACCTGCGCGTATCGGATCGTGGCTTCCGTATCAATGATATAGCGCGCGGACATGGGAAGATCCCAGGATCCGTCTGCATTGTTTTTGTCCACGTGAATGCCGAACTGCTGATATACTTTTTGCAGATCACCGGGCACCGTGTAGACCAGACCGAATGCTTTGGCCGCCTGATTTCCCGAATCCACCAGCAATTGCATTGTAAGGCCCTTTTTTTCAGCAAACGCTCGGGATGCCTCTTTGCTTTGCGGCGAGACCATTATCAAAGATGCGCCCAGATCCTGAATTTTTTTGTGTTCGGTTTCAAGAGCGTCCAGCTCTATGTTGCAAAACGGTCACCACCCGCCACGGTAAAAACCCAGCACCACGGGGCCTTGTTTGAGTTTTTCATAAAGGTTTACGGTTTCACCCCTGTAATTTTCCAGGGAAAAATCCGGGGCCTTGTCGCCGGTTGTTTTGGCCTTGTCTGCCATGCCGGAGTCTTGGAGCTCCTCTGTGGCCTTGTGCATAATATCAATGGCCTGTTTTGGTGCCGCAGACTCAAGCTCTTTTTTCTGCGCATCAAGCTTTTCCTGCAAACCCATTTTTCCCCTCCATGGTTGGATTCTACATATAAAACGCTTTCTGGCCTAATGTTAACCATGCCGCAGCCGGTTAACAAAAAACAATGAAGGGCCTTTACCCCGAAGCATCTGCAGCCCGGATTGCATTGCCCGCGTCCCCGGCTCCCCATTTATCACCTGTCACCCGCCCCACCTCTATCTTGCGGGTTGACTTTATCGGGTCCGGGTGCTAAAAAAATTTCCAAATTCAATGTTTCGATTTGGTTTTATGGTTTCCGGGTTTGCATATATTTCTACACACCTCATTTGCAAAACAACCCCTTAAAACCATTCAGCAACCTCGCAGATTCAACCCTGTGCCTGGGTGGCGGAACAGGTAGACGCAAGGGACTTAAAATCCCTTGGGGCATAGTCCCCGTACGAGTTCGATTCTCGTCCCAGGCACCATTCAAGGCAGACAACATCAGGACAGAAGGGCCGAAGATATGAACGTATGTATCGTGGGAACCGGGTATGTGGGACTGGTGACAGCCGCCTGTCTGGCTGAAACCGGAAACCATGTCTTTTGCGTGGATATCAACGACGGGATCATCCAGCGGCTGAAAACAGGTGATGTCCACATTTTCGAACCCGGCCTGGAAGAACTGGTCCAGCGAAACCTGGCAGAAGAGCGCCTGGTGTTTACCACGTCGCTCAAAGATGCCATGGCCAGTGCGACCCTGATTTTTTCCTGCGTGGGCACCCCGTCCATGGAAGACGGTTCCTGTGATCTTTCCGCTGTATACCGGGTGGCCGGACAGGTGGGCGACAACATGGAGGATCACAAAATCGTGGTCAATAAGTCCACGGTACCCGTGGGCACGGCCGCCCGGGTCAGGGAAATCATTTCAGAACGGCTGGCTGCCCGGGGTGTTTCCCTTGATTTTGATGTGGTCTCCAATCCCGAGTTTTTAAAGGAAGGCGATGCGGTCAGCGACTTTATGAAGCCCGACCGGATCATTATCGGCACGGACAATCCGGAAGTGGCTCAATTAATGGAAAATCTGTATGAGCCCTATGCCAGAAGCCGCGATAAATTAATTCTCATGAGCCCGAAAAGCGCGGAGATGACCAAGTACGCGGCCAACTGCATGCTCGCCGCCAAGATTTCGTTTATCAATGAAATCGCCAATATCTGCGAGAAGGTGGGCGCGGATGTGCGCGATGTGCGAGCGGGCATCGGCTCGGATCACCGCATCGGCTATCATTTCATCTATCCCGGGGTGGGTTACGGGGGCTCATGCTTTCCAAAGGATGTCAGGGCACTGATACATACAGCCGCGGATCTGGGCTATGTGCCCGAAGTGCTCAGTGCGGTGGACAATGTCAACAACCGCCAGAGACAGATGGTGGCGCGCAAGGTTCAAAGCTTTTTTGAATCCGCCGGCGGGGTTTCCGGCCGGGTCCTGGCGGTGTGGGGACTGTCGTTTAAGGCCAATACCGATGACATCCGCCATTCACCGGCAATCGATATTGTCAATGAACTGAGCCGGGCGGGCATGCAGATCCGGGCCTTTGACCCGGGGGCCGGACAAAATGCAAAACAAATGTTTGCCGGCAACGATAATGTTTCTGTGGGAGACAAGCAGTATGAAATCCTTGACGGCGCCCACGCCCTGGCCGTACTCACTGACTGGCACCAGTTCCGGACCCCTGATTTTCCCGGTATTGAAAAGCGCCTGAAACAACCGGTGATCTTTGACGCCAGAAATCTTTACAGCACCGATCTCATTGTCCGGCATAACTTTACCTGCATCCGCACCGGCCGGCCCGATATCATTGCCGGGCCTGCCATTGACTGAAAAAGGAATGACATTTTAATGGAGCTCTCTGATCAGCAGAAAGCCGCTGTAACACATATCGGCCCGGCATTGGTAGTGGCCGGGGCCGGATCCGGCAAGACCCGCACCCTGACCGCCAAGGTGGCCCATCTCATTGATCTGGGTTACCGCCCGGAGCGCATCCTGGCCATTACATTTACCAACAAGGCGGCCGATGAAATGAAGCGCCGCCTTACAGAGCTTACCGGACTGGCCGTGGAGCGGTTTCCCTGGGTGCGCACCTATCATTCCGCCTGTTTCCGAATTCTGAGGGAACACTGTCGCCTGCTGGGCTATGAGCCCCCGCTTCAGATTTACTCCGATTACCAGCAGCAAAAACTCATCAAGGACCTGATGATCCGTTTTGACATGGATCGGAAGAATTTTTATGCCGTGCGTGCCGCGCTTTCCAGCGCCAAAAACTCCGGCAGCCCGGATGCCTACATGGACGCGCATCCCAGAATCGGCCCCGTGCGGTTAAGGGATCTGTTTTCCGCCTATGAAGACGAGCTCAAAGCCAGAAACGCAGTGGATTTTGACAATATCCTGCTCAAGGCCAGGGATCTGCTCCGGGATCATGACGGAGTGCGCGAGGATTACCGGGCTTATTTCTCCTATATCCTGGTGGATGAATATCAGGACACAAACAATCTCCAGGCCGAACTCACGCGGTTGCTTCTGGGAAACGGCAATCTTTTTTGCGTGGGAGACGACTGGCAGGCCATATACGGGTTTAGGGGCAGCAACGTGGACCATTTCCTGGGATTTGAGCGCTCCTACCAGGGCGCCAGCATTTTCCGGCTGGAGCAGAATTACAGATCCGCAGACGAGATCGTCAAGACCGCCAACGGGCTGATCCGCTTTAACCGCGACAGGATGGACAAATCCTGTTTTTCCGAGCAAAAGGGCGGGTCCGTGGCCATCCATGAATTTTTCAGCGACGAGGAGGAAGCCGGCTGGGTGGCGGACAAGATTGAAATGCTGCACCGCTCGGGCATCGCCTATGACAAAATGGCCGTGCTGTACCGCACCAAATTCTGCTCCCTTCCCTTTGAGCAGGCCTTTCGTTTTGCCGGCATTCCCTATCGGATGCTCGGCGACAAAGGCTTTTTTGAAAGAAAGGAAATCCTGGATATCAACTGCTATCTCACTGCAGCTGTATTCCCAAAGGATGACGCGGCATTTGAGCGGGTGTTAAACACTCCCAAGCGGGGCATCGGCCCGAAGATGGTCGAGAAATTAAATGCCTGCCGCCCCCCGGGGGGCAGCCTGCAGGATGCCGTGGCCCGGGCGGTTTCCGGAAAAATTCTGTCATCCAAAATTCATGCCGGCTTAAGCGCCCTGATTCAGCTGCTTAAAGACATCGAACCCATGGCCCCGGATGCAGCCATACGCACGGTCATGGACCGGGTGGATTATGAAACGCATTTGAATCAACAGTCAAAGACAGCAGATGAATTCACCACGCGCATGGAAAACATTGAACAGCTTGTCTATGCCGCCTCCACCTACGAGACCCTTCTGGATTACCTGGAAGAAGCCGCTCTTGTCCGGGAGGACAAGGAAGAGGCTGACAGCGATGAAGGCGGGCTGAGCATGGCCACCATTCATGCCAGCAAGGGACTGGAGTTTCACGTGGTTTTTGTGGTGGGATGCGACGAAAACCTGCTTCCCCACTGGAAGTCCCGGGAGTCAGAGTCCGAGCTCCAGGAGGAGCGGCGGCTGATGTATGTGGCCATGACCCGGGCGGAAAAATTCTTGTTTTTAACCACTGCCGATTACCGCAAGGGGCAGTACAGCCCGGCCAGCCGGTTTATCGCCGAAGTGGCCGAATGCCTGCGGCAGTAAGTAAAGCAGGGCCTGGATCAGCCATTGTTCCGGGGCTCCGGGCTTTGGGTTTTTAGCTGGGTTTTTAACCGGCGCTCGATTTGTTCATGCATTTTCTTTCGCTTGTCCGCCTGGCGGGTGCGCAGTTCATCCAGGGTTTTGCGTTCTGCCTGCTTTTGTTTCCGGAATTCTTCCAGTTCCGCGGAAAGCCTTGAGTCTTCGGCCTGGTCGGAAAGGTTTTCAATCCGTCGGTGGTCCCTGATAAAAATCCGGGTTTCACCGGATTTTTCAAGCGTTTCAATGATGCCCGCAGATTCGGATTTGCGGCACAACCGGCCGGCTTCCTCGGTGGACATGGAAAGCAGCTCTGCAATCTGTTCAAGGGCGGGCGGGCGCTGGTGCCGGTATTCCAGGACACGGACGGCGCCCACCAGCAGGTGGGCTTCTTTGTACGGGCTGTTGAGGTTCATTATGGGGTTCCTTGTTGCTATATTTGTGTAACTATGAATGATAACTATATATTTTTATTTTGTTGCCCTGCCCGGGGGTTCAAGTGCTTGACACGGTATCCTTCAAATCGTATCATGCCTGGCATTTGAGTCAAGGGGGACGTGATTTTGCATGAAAACCGCAAAAGAGCCGGTCTGTGGGCAATGCGCAAAAAAGACCGCCTTTAACGGTTCATATTGTTTGACAACCACTGGAGGATATTCCATGACAGCAATAATTGATGTACGGGCAAGAGAGATTCTCGACTCCCGGGGCAACCCGACCGTGGAGGTGGACGTGGAACTTGAAAGCGGGGGCATGGGGCGTGCTGCAGTGCCGTCCGGAGCTTCCACCGGCTCCCGGGAGGCTCTTGAACTGCGGGACAATGATGCCGGCCGCTACGCGGGCAAGGGGGTGCAGCAGGCAGTCGAAAACGTCAATACCCGCATTGCGCCGGCAATCCTGGGAATGGATGCCGCAGACCAGCACCAGCTTGATGCCGCGTTAATCGAACTCGACGGCACGGAAAACAAGTCGGCACTGGGGGCCAACGCCATTCTGGGCGTTTCCATGGCCGCTGCCCGGGCGGGTGCAGATGCTTATGCAATGCCGCTTTACCGTTATCTTGGAGGGCTTAATGCCCGCTACATGCCGCTTCCCATGATGAATATCGTCAACGGGGGCGCCCATGCGGCAAACAGTCTGGATATCCAGGAATTCATGATCATTCCCGTGGGCGCTGATTCTGTTTCCCAGGCCGTTCGCATGGGTGCCGAGACCTTCCACAGCCTCAAATCCCTGCTCAAAAAACGCGGCATGGTCACCGCTGTGGGAGACGAAGGCGGGTTTGCCCCGGATCTGGAATCCAACGAGGCGGCATTGAAAATCATTATTGAGGCCATTGAAGCAGCCGGATACCGTCCCGGAAAAGACATCGGCCTGGCCCTGGACGCGGCTGCTACGGAGTTTTACCAGGATGGGGCCTATTTTCTGGAATCTGAAAACCGGCGGCTGTCTGCATTAGAACTCATTGATTATTATTCTGATTTGATTGACCGATACCCCATCTTTTCCATCGAAGACGGCCTGGCTGAGCAGGACTGGGACAACTGGGCGGTTATGACCGACAAACTGGGCCGCCGGGTTCAGCTCGTGGGCGATGACGTGTTTGTCACCAATCCGGCCATATTCGCTCAGGGCATTGAAAAAGGGGTCTGCAATTCCATCCTGATCAAGCTCAACCAGATCGGTACGGTCTCTGAGACCCTGGAAGCCATCGACATGGCGCGGATAAACGGCTATACCACGGTGATTTCCCATCGTTCCGGCGAAACCGAGGATCACTTTATCGCCGATCTCGTGGTGGCCGTGGCCGGCGGACAGATCAAGACCGGTTCCATGTCCAGAAGCGACCGGGTGGCAAAGTACAACCAGCTTTTGCGCATTGAAGAGCAGCTGGGGCAAAGCGCGCAAATGGCCCAGAACCCGTTTATGGTATAGCCGATAATGCTGCGCTTTGCTGTGATATTTTTCCTGGCCGGCCTTCTGGCGGCCGTTGTTTGCACAGGGGTGTCGGGCTATGTCCTTCCGGCGCCGTTTGTGGCAGAGCAGATGCAAAAGCATCTGAATCTGCCCGATCAGATGGAAATCATCCAGCAGCTTCATGTGTATCCCGATGAAGCTGGCGGCATAAGCCAGGGTGCGGGCAGTGTTGGGCAAAACAAGGCGGATGCGGAAAAAGCTTCAGAGCCGGAGGCATCCGGGCCCGCCGGTTTTTCCCAAACCGTTCGCTACCGGCGGCCCGGGGCCTATCGGTCCGATATCAACACTCCGGATTTCAGCCAGATTTATATTGAATCATCCGGAGCACGGCTTTTTGTCCTTGACGGCGAGATCCTCGAGGACAGCCGGCAGTTGTATGCCTGCTACAAGGACCTGTTCATGTTTTCATCCCGGCCTCCCCTGGTACGGCACCTGGAGCAGCTCGGGGTTGACATGAATATTTCCAGCCTGGGCCGGCTCAACAAAAAAACCGTCTATGTGGCCGGCGCCGGATATCCCGACCTGAGCCGCGCCCAGGTGTGGTTTGACAAAAATACGTTTCTGCCCGTGCGCTGGGTCGTGGCCCCGGCCAAAGATACAGGACAGCCGCCGGCATTTGAGATCCGCTATCTTGACTGGCAGCGTTTTGATCGCATTCGCTATCCCGGAAAAATTGAATTTTATGAACACGGCCGTCTTGCCCGGGCTGTGACAGTGGAAAAACTGGACCGGATTTCGGGAGTACCGGCATCTGATTTTGACATCAGCGCCGTGCGCAAAAAATATCAATCTGCCTCAAAAATTCCTGAAAACAGGGGCGGGGCCGCAGAAGAAGTCCGCCGGCAGATCGAGGAATTCAAAAAAATATATGAAACCCCAACCCAATGATGGCACCGTAAAAAGTTTGATTTCAGATGGCCCATCAACCCAATAAAATGCACGCTTTGTTATAGAGGTAAACCCATGGCAGGAAAATCCAAATTTATTTTTGTAACCGGCGGGGTTCTTTCATCCCTGGGCAAGGGGCTGGCTTCGGCCTCCATCGGGGCGCTGCTCGAATGCCGGGGCCTGACAATCTCCCTGGTGAAGCTCGATCCCTATATCAACGTGGATCCCGGCACCATGAATCCGTTTCAGCACGGCGAGGTTTTTGTCACAGACGACGGTGCGGAAACCGACCTGGACCTTGGCCATTATGAGCGGTTTGTCAATGTGCGGCTGGGCCGTGACAATAATTTTACCACAGGCAAGATCTATGACTCGGTGATCAGCAAGGAGCGCCGGGGCGACTATCTTGGCGGCACAGTTCAGGTGATTCCGCATATCACCGATGAAATCAAGGCCAGCATCTGGCAGGCGGCCAAAGGCGCTGATATCGTGATTGTGGAAATCGGCGGCACCATCGGCGATATTGAAAGCCTGCCGTTTCTGGAAGCCATCCGGCAGTTTAAATTCGACGCCGGAAAAGACAATGTGCTCTACATCCACCTGACTTATATCCCATACATTGCCGCAGCAGGCGAGCTCAAGACCAAGCCCACCCAGCACAGCGTCAAGGAACTGCGCAGCATCGGCATTCAGCCCGACATCCTCATGTGCCGTACTGATCGGTACCTGTCTCCGGATATCAAGGCCAAGGTGGCCTTGTTTTGCAACGTGAGCCAGGATGCTGTGGTCACGGCCAAGGACGTGGACTGCATTTACGAATGCCCCCTGGTGTTTAACAAGGAGGGGCTGGATTCCAAGGTTCTGGAGTTGCTCAATATCTGGACAGGGTCACCACGGCTTGAGCAGTGGGAAAACATGGTGGACCGTTACAAGTCGCCCTCAAAGCGCGTGACCATTGCGGTGGTTGGCAAATACACGGATCTGACGGAATCCTACAAGAGTTTGAACGAGGCCCTGTATCACGGCGGAATCGCCAATGAAGCCAGAGTGGAGCTGGAATTCATCGATTCCGGAACCCTGACCCCCGACAATTGCGCCCGGGCCCTGGGCGGGGTTCAGGGAATTTTGGTGCCCGGCGGGTTCGGCTCCAGGGGGGTGGAGGGAAAGATCTGTGCCATCGGATATGCAAGAAAGCAGGGAATTCCCTATTTTGGCATCTGTCTGGGAATGCAGCTGGCGGTTGTCGAGTTTGCCCGCAACGTGGCCGGGATTGAAAAGGCGCATAGCTCTGAGTTTGATTCCGAGACCCCGGCACCGGTGATCTATTTGATGAAGGAATGGTTTGATGAGCGCACCCAGACCCTCCAGCAGCGGGATGTGAACTCGGAAAAAGGCGGTACCATGCGCCTGGGCGCCTACCCCTGCCGGCTGGCAAAAGACAGCCTGGCATACCAGGCCTACAGCACAGAAGAGATCTCCGAACGTCACCGGCATCGCTATGAATTCAACCTGGATTACAAACAGCCCCTTGAAGAAAACGGACTGGTGTTCAGCGGTTTTTCGCCCAAGGGCGATCTGGTGGAGATTGTGGAGCTAAAGGATCACCCCTGGTTTCTGGGCTGTCAGTTCCACCCGGAATTCAAGTCCCGTCCCATGGCGGCCCATCCCTTGTTTTCCCGGTTTATTGCCGCTGCCCTTGGCTACCTGCCGGATTCGCAATAGCGCACAGGTACCCCTGGCCGCCTTTTGTTAAGGAAGTATGCCATGACCCATTGCAGAGACATTCCGGCCTGCACCAGGCCCGCTCCTCTGCAGGCCGGCGATCGCGTGGGGGTTGTGGCCCCGGCCAGCCCCTTTGACAGGGACCGTTTTTTGCAGGGGCTGGAAGTGCTCCGGGATATGGGCTTTGATCCGGTGTGGTCGGACAGACTTTTTTTAAAAAACGGGTATTATGCCGGCAGCCGCCGACAGCGGGCCGATGACCTGCACGCGTTTTTCGCCGCCTCTGACATTCGTGCTGTCTGGTGTGTGCGGGGCGGATACGGATCCCTGGGCACACTTGAATGCCTTGACTACGCGCTTATTGAAAAGCATCCCAAAATTTTTGTTGGCTGCAGCGACATTACCACCCTGCTGATAACCCTGAATCTCAGATGCCGCATGCCCACGTTCCACGGTCCCATGGTGGCCTCTTTGGCAGATGCAGACAAGCTCACCAGAGACAGCATCACAAGGGCCCTGACCGGTCCGGGCGCATTGGCCGTCAGGGCGGAAAACGGGTGCGTGATACGGCCGGGCAAATCCGCCGGCTGCGTGCTTGGCGGCAACCTGGCGACTTTGTGCCATATGCTGGGCACACCTTATTTTCCGGATCTGACCGGCTGTATCCTGTTTGTGGAAGACACCGGGGAAAAGCCCTACCGTATTGACCGGATGCTGACCCAGATGCGCATGGCCGGATGCTTTGATCATCTGGCGGGCGTGGCTGCGGGATCCTTTACCCGGTGCGGCCCCATAGAGCAAATCCATCGGGTTTTCGCAGATGTATTTGCCGGTTTTGCCTTCCCCGTGGTATGCGGATTTCATGCAGGCCACGGCCGGCCCAACACGGTTTTGCCCATGGGCGTTTCCGCAAGTCTGGACAGTGACACCATGACTCTGACTTACCCGGAGCCTGCCGTTGCCGGCCGGCCTCAGAATAAGGGCCTGTCATGAAACAAGTGGATACCTTGATGCAGGAGGCCCTTGACACCGGGGTATTTCCGGGTGCCGTGGCCCTGGCCGCAAGAAAAAACAAAATCGTCTATCATAAGGCTTTTGGCTGTCTTGATCATTTCAAGAACAAGGTGGTGCACCAGGACACGGTTTATGATCTGGCCTCTTTGACAAAGCCCCTGGCCACGGCAGCAGCAGCCATGCATCTTGCAGACAGAGGGAAGCTGGATTTGAATGCCCCCCTGGGTCGGCTGCTGCCCGAGCTGGAAGGATCGGAAAAGGCGGGTCTTTGCGTTGAACATCTTTTGTGCCACAATGCCGGCCTGCCGGCCTGGCGGCCCTATTTCCGGGAGTTAAACTCCCTGCCGGCGGACCAGCGGAAAAAGCGCCTGCATCAATTGCTGGCAAAAGAGCTCCTTATCTGTCTGCCGGGACGCAAAACTCTCTACAGCGACGTCGGATTTATGCTTTTGCAATGGGTGGTGGAACGGACTGCGGGCACAAGCCTGGATGGCTATGTTTCAAAGCATCTGTATTTGCCCTTAAATATTTCGGATCTTTTTTTTCTTCCAAACAGGTTGCAGAATTCATCTGTGCCGGCAGACCGGGAATTTGCCGCCAGCGGAGTGGATGAAAACAACAGGGCCGTCTACGGCCGGGTAAATGATGAAAATGCCCGGACCATGGGCGGGGTGGCCGGCCATGCCGGGCTGTTTGGCACAGCGGGCGCGGTGTTTGACTTTCTTTGCCACCTGCTGGAGATCCGTTCCGGGACCGCGGAAAAGGGGCTTTTTTCCCGGGCAGCAGTGGAGCGTTTTTTGACAATACCGCCGGGAGCCGGCCGGACGCCGGGATTTGACGTGCCGGAAAAGCAAAATTCCAGCAGCGGCCGGTTTTTCCCCCGCGGCACGAGCGTGGGGCATCTCGGGTATACCGGCACTTCGTTCTGGGTTGAGATGCGGCGTGAAATCATGTTGATTTTGCTGAGCAACCGGATTTGCACGGATCCGGAAAGCCGGAAAATCAGAGATTTTCGTCCCCGGTTCCACGATGCTGTCATGAATTGCCTGAAAGCCTGAGATGTCTGCGGTCTTTATGGTATTTTCTGCTTGTCATCCAGGCGGACAACTGTTAATAATCCTAACTCAATCGTCAAATTGCAAATAATTGCAAATAAAAGCAGATGCAATAATGGGGCCGGCGTCCATCCATTTCAATACCTGTTTTAAAACTTCAGCCCTGTTTTTTTGTTTTCGTCAAATATCGTAAGGAGGCACGGACTTGTTCTGGGATTCATTGTTTGGTGTTTTTTCCAATGATCTGGCCATTGATCTGGGTACGGCCAACACCCTGGTTTACGTCAAGGGCAAGGGCATCGTGTTAAGCGAGCCCTCCGTGGTGGCGGTTCGAACCGATAATCGCGCCAAAAGCAAGGTGCTGGCCGTTGGCCTGGAGGCCAAGAACATGCTCGGCCGCACCCCGGGAAACATTGTGGCCATCCGGCCCATGCATGACGGGGTGATTGCCGATTTTGACGTTACAGAAGCCATGCTCCGGCATTTCATCCACAAGGTGCACAACCGCAGAACCTTTGTCCGGCCCAGAATTGTCATTGCCGTGCCCACGGGCATCACCCCGGTGGAAAAGCGGGCGGTGCGTGAGGCCGCTGAATCCGCCGGCGCCCGCGAGGTCTTTTTGATTGAGGAACCCATGGCCGCAGCCATTGGCGCCGGCATGCCCATCACCGAGCCCACCTGCAACATGGTTGTGGATATCGGAGGCGGCACCACGGAAGTGGCCGTGATTTCCCTTGCCGGAATTGTCTACAGCCGTTCCATCCGGGTGGCCGGCGATAAGATGGATGCCGCCATCACCCAGTACGTCAAGCGTAAATACAACCTGCTCATCGGCGAAAGAAGCGCGGAAATCATCAAAACCACCATTGGAAACGCCTACCCGGATTCAGAGAACTACGAAACCATCGAGGTCAAGGGCCGGGACCTGGTATCCGGGATTCCCAAGATTCTGGCCATTGATTCAGAAGAAATCCGGGTGGCCATTGCCGAGCAGATTGACGCAATTGTGGAGACAACCAAAATCGCCCTGGAGCAGACCCCGCCGGAACTGGCTGCAGACATTGTGGACCGGGGCATTGTGCTCACAGGCGGCGGGGCTTTGCTCAAAAACCTGGACAAGCTGCTTCGCGAGGAAACCGGTCTGCCCATCACGGTTACGGATGATCCCTTGTCCACCGTGGCCATGGGTTCCGGCAAGACCTTAAACAGCATTGAAATTTTACGACAGGTGGTCATCGACTGATTTCATGTTTTCCAAAAAGACGATGGTGGCAGCCGGGGCGATCATCCTGATCGTTTTAAACGGCATTGTGTTTTCCTTTAATTATATCCGCAAGTCCTCCTTTCAGGCAGCGGCCGTTGAAACCGCGTTTTTTTTTGTCTCTCCGGTACAGGAAGCCGTCACCGGCGTGATTGATACCGGCGAGGGCATCTGGCGCCAGTATTTTTACATGGTGGATGCCGCCCGTGAAAACCAGAAGCTTCGCAGGGACCTGGCCCGGGCCGGGCAGCGCATCCACGAGCTTACGGAAATAGAAAAGACCAATGAGCGGCTCAAACGCCTGGTGGATTTCAATGCCGGCTCAGCGCTTGAAATGCAGGCTGCTGAAGTGGTGGCAAAGGACCCGAGCCCCTGGTATCATACCGTGATCATCAACAAGGGGCGGGCCCATGGCGTAAAAAGGGCAAACCCCGTGGTGGTGCCCGACGGGGTTGTGGGGCAGGTAATTGATCTGTCCGAGCGATATGCCAAGGTGTTGCTGATTATTGACCGCAACAGCGCCGTGGATGCATTGGTGCAAAGAACCCGGGCCCGGGGGGTGAGCATTGGCAGTGCAGATCAGGGGTGCCGGTTTGAGTTCGTGCTGCGCAAACAGGATATCGAGGTGGGCGATCAAATCATTACCTCGGGCCTCGACGGTATCTATCCCAAGGGACTGCGCCTGGGATGGGTATCCAAGGTGTTCCGCCGGAATTCAGGCATCTTCCAGGAAATCCAGATCACTCCCAACGTGAATTTTCATAAACTTGAGGAGGTGCTGGTGGTGCTTGATCCGCCTGAAATCGACGAAGTTCTGGATCAATGATGCGCCGTCTGATCTCGCTGATGGTGATCATCGGGCTGATCGTTGTTGAGACCAGCATTCTGCCATATCTGCCCGAGATGTTACGTTTTTATGATTTTCTCGTGGCTTTTGCCGTTTACCTGAGTCTGTATCAACCCATTGCCACCGGCATTCCTGTGATGGTCATTGCCGGGCTGGCAATGGACATGCTTTCCGGTGCACCGCCCGGGATATACCTGGCTTCCTATCTGTGGGTCTTTCTGGTTTTTCGACATGTATCCGGCTGGGTCAGAATTGGCGATCATACCCTTTTTTTCTTTTTGTCCATCATTGGCGTCGGTGTGCAGAACGTTATTTTCGGGGTTGCGGCCTGGTCTGTTTCCCGTGTTCCGTTTTTCACCGGTGATACCGGCGTGATTGTTTTGCTGCAGTTGTTCTGGGCCCTGGTCACGGCACCCTTTCTGTGGCTTATGTTTCAATTTTTGTTTTCCGGTACCCATCAGGCATCCGGTACCGGGGAAGCCGACGGCAGATAGCCGCGGGGCGCAGCTTCAGGGAACCCCTGATTTTGTCATACGGCATATTAAAAAAACGCAATGTCCATTCCTTTTTTGCCAAAAATCGATAATGAATGGTTCAAGGGCCGGATTCTTTTGGTGATGCTTTTTGTGCTCACCGTGTTCGCCCTGCTGGCCGTCCGGCTTTTTTATCTTCAGATCTTAAAGGGTGAACATTACCGGGCACTGTCTGCCAACAATACTTTGCGCCAGCAGCGTATCGAGCCCCTGCGCGGATCGATTTACGACAGAAACGGCCATTTGCTCGTGGATAATCGCCCCTCCTTTGAGCTGCGCATCATCCCCAATGATGCCAAACCCCTGGAACAAACCGCAAATCGCCTTTCGCAGCTTATCGACATGACGGCCGAAGAGATTAAAGCAACGGTACGCGAAAACCAGGGCGCCTACGGTTATGCATCAGTGCTGCTAAAAGGCGATATCAGCCGGCAGTTGATGGCAGTGCTGCTTTCCCGCAGTTATGAACTGCCCGGCATTACCATTGCCACCAGTGCCAGGCGCAATTATATTTACGATCCGGCAGCCGCCCATCTGATCGGATATCTGGGAGAGGTCAGCAGGGATGAGCTGAGAAACGGGCTTTATCCTTACAAACGGGGCGGGGACATGGTGGGCCGGGCAGGTGTGGAAAAAACATTTGAAGACCAGCTAAGCGGCATTCCGGGCAGAAAAATCGTTCAGGTAAACGCCGTGGGGCAGGTGGTGCGCGTTCTGGGAAAGGAGCCGGCTGAAGCCGGGCATAATCTGTATCTGACCATTGATTTTGCACTCCAGCAGAAAGCAGAAGCTTTGCTTGAGGGAAAATCGGGTTCCATTGTGGCCGTGGATCCGCGAACCGGGGAAGTTCTGGCCATGGCCAGCAGGCCGGTGTTTCAGCAGGAGGACTTTGTCAGGGGGATGAACAAAAAGCAATGGCGGGCCCTGGTTAATGATCCCAAACGCCCCCTGCACAACAAGGCGATTCAGGCCGAATATCCACCGGCTTCCACATATAAGATCATCACTGCCATGGCCGCTTTGGAAGAGGGGGTCATGGATGAGCAGACAACGGTTTACTGCCCCGGCGGACTGCGGTTCGGCAACCGGACGTACAGGTGCTGGAAGCGGCAGGGGCACGGATCAATGGACATCAATGAAGCCATTGCCCAGTCCTGTGACGTGTTTTTTTACCAGGCCGGCAAGCAACTCGGCGTGGATCGGATTGCCGAATATGCAAAAGCAAGCGGCCTGGGTCAGAAAACCGGTATTCCTTTGGCCCATGAGGCAGAAGGCCTGGTGCCCACCTCGGAATGGAAACAGCGCAAAATCGGCATTCCCTGGCAGGCCGGGGAGAATTTGTCCATTGCCATCGGTCAGGGCTACAACCTGGCGACCCCCTTGCAGATGGCCATGCTTACGGCTGCGGTGGCCAATGGTGGAAAGCTTTATAAGCCCCGGATCATGCGCCGGGTTGAATCCGTGCAGGGCCGAATCGAGGAAAAAATACAGACCGGAAAGCCGGACCCTCTTCCGGCAAGCCAGGAAACGCTTGAAATCATCCGGAAAGGCCTCTATGATGTTGTCCAACACCGCAGAGGCACGGCATATTGGTATGTTCGCTCAAAAGAGGTGGCCATCAGCGGCAAAACCGGCACGGCCCAGGTGATCAGCCGTAAGGCCGGGCAGGAGGAGGCGGATCAGGGCGATCAATACCTGCCGCATGCCTGGTTTGTGGGATATGCTCCCTCGGATCGCCCCGAGATTGCGGTATGCGTTTTCATCGAGCATGGAGAGCACGGCTCCAGCGGTGCCGGTCCGCTTGCAAAAGAAATGGTGCTGTCTTATTTAACCTCCCAGGATGATCCGGAAGCAGAGGGTTCTGCGTCCAATCCGGATCCGGAGTAAACCATGAGTCAAAATCACGACGCGCAAAAAACGTCTGAAACCCGGAAACAGCCGGGTTCGCATTTTATCAAACACATCATCGAAGCCGACCTGGAAAGCGGAAAATATGACGGCCGGGTGGTGACCCGATTTCCGCCGGAGCCCAACGGGTACCTGCACATCGGCCATGCCAAGTCCATCTGCTTGAATTTCGGTCTGGCCCTCCAATACCAGGGGCGCTGTCATCTGCGGTTTGACGATACCAATCCCATGAAAGAGGAGATGGAATACGTTGAATCCATCAAGGAGGATGTGCGGTGGCTGGGTTTTGACTGGCAGGAGCGCGAGTATTATACTTCGGATTATTTCCAACAGCTCTGGGAGTTTGCCGTTGCCCTTGTCAAAAACGGGGATGCCTATGTTGACAGCCTGAGTTCGGATCAGATCCGGCAATACCGGGGAACTTTAAGCGAGCCCGGCCGGCCGAGCCCCTATCGGGACCGTTCAGTGGAAGAAAATCTGGAACTTTTTGAAAAAATGCGCAGGGGTGAATTTGCAGAAGGTGAATGCGTCCTGCGGGCGAAAATCGACATGGCCGCATCCAACATTATCATGCGCGATCCTACCCTATACAGGATCCGGCAAAAAAGTCATCACCGGACCGGTGAGAAGTGGTGCATCTATCCCATGTATGACTTTGCCCATTGCCTGTCCGATTCCATAGAGGGCATTACGCATTCCATCTGCACCCTGGAGTTTGAAAACAACCGGGAATTATACGACTGGATCCTGGACCGGCTCAATGCCTACCACCCCCAGCAGATCGAGTTTGCCAGGCTTAATCTCTCGCACACGGTGCTTTCCAAGCGCAAGCTTATTGAACTGGTGCGGCAAAAATATGTGGATGGCTGGGATGATCCGCGCATGCCCACCATTTCCGGGCTGCGGCGGCGGGGCTACAGCCCCGGGGCTATCCGGGATTTTTGTGACCGTATCGGCGTGGCCCGGCGCGACAGCATGGTGGATCTGGCTCTGCTCGAACATTGCGTGCGCCAGGAGCTTAACAAGACGGCCATGCGGGTCATGGGCGTGCTGCACCCCTTGCGGGTGGTTATTGAAAATTATCCCGAGGACCAATCCGAAATGCTGTCGGCGGTCAACAATCCCGAGGATGAATCCATGGGGAACAGGCAGATTCCGTTTTCCCGGGTGTTGTACATCGAGCGCGGTGATTTCATGGAAGATCCGCCCAAAAAGTTTTTCCGCCTCGCTCCGGGCCGTGAGGTCCGGCTCAGGTATGCCTATTTCATCCAATGCGAGCAGGTGGTGCGGGATGAAAACGGTGAAATTGCCGAACTGCGCTGTACCTATGACCCGGAGACCCGGGGAGGCGACGCCCCGGACGGGCGAAAGGTGAAGGCGACCCTGCACTGGGTTTCCGCTGCCCATGCCCTGCAGGCCGCAGTCCGGCTTTATGATCACTTGTTTACCGTGGAAAATCCCGCCGAACAGCCCGATTTTCTTGAGGTGCTCAATCCGGATTCACTCGAAACACTCACCGGGTGCATGCTTGAACCGGGTCTGGCCAAGGCGGCGGCCGGGCAAAGATATCAGTTTGAACGGCTGGGATATTTCTCCGTGGATCCCAAAGATTCCGCCCCCGGACAACCGGTTTTCAATCGTATCGTGACCCTGCGTGACACCTGGGCGAAAATTCAGAAAGCGCAGAAACAGCAGAATTGATAAAGGACATCAAAAGGAGGGGGAGATGTTGAATTTTCAGCTCTCGCAGCAGCAGCAGCAGGTGCAGCAGAAGGCGCGCGAATTTGCCGTAAACCGGGTTCTGCCCGTTGCCGCCTATTATGATCAAAGAGATGAAACACCCGTGGACATCCTCAGGGAAGCCTTTGATGCGGGCATTTCAACCGGTGATATTCCGGAGGCCTACGGCGGCATGGGCCAGGGAATGGTGGATGGGTGTCTGGTCACCGAGGAAATCGCTGCAGCATGCCCGGGGATTGCCACTTCCCTGTTTGACAACTCCCTGGGCCTGGAGCCCCTGATACTCTGCGGCAATGAAGAAGCAAAGAAAAAATACCTGCCCGCATTCACCCAATCCTTTAATCTGATCAGCTTTGCCACATCCGAGCCCACCATGGGTTCGGATGTATCCGGCATCCGTTGTCTGGCTAAAGAAGACGGGGATGACTATATCTTAAACGGCACCAAATACTGGGTGACAAACGGGGGAATTGCCGATTATTTTACCATTTTTGCCACAGTGGATCCGGAAAAGAAACACGAGGGCATTTGCGCTTTCATTGTTGAAAAGCAGTTTGAGGGCGTGCAGACGGGGTTGGCCATCCCCAAGCTGGGACAGCGCAACTCCAACACGGCCGCGGTGCATTTCAGCAATGTGCGCGTACCCAAACAGAACATGCTTGCCCCCCCGGGCGAGGGCTTTGGCCTGGCCATGCGCACATTTTCCCGAACCCGGCCGTCGATCGGCAGTTTTGCCGTGGGTGCAGCCCGTTCCGCCATGGAGTTTGCCATTGATTACGCCAAAAAGCGCCGGGCATTCGGATCCAAGCTTGCCAATTTTCAGGCTATCCAGTTTAAAATCGCTGAAATGTATCAAAAGATCGAGGCTTCGCGCCTGCTGGTGCTGAAGGCCGCCTGGGAGGCCGACAACGGCATGGATCCCACCATTTCGGCATCTGTTGCCAAGTTTTATGCCACAGAATCGGCCGTGCAGGTGGCCAGCGAGGCACTGCAGATTTTTGGCGGGTACGGCTATACCCGGTTTTTCCCGGTGGAAAAACTGCTGCGCGACGTTCGGGTTTATCCAATTTACGAGGGCACCAGTGAAATTCAGCGGATGATTGTGGCCGGTCATGCCTTAAACACCTATGAGCCGGTCATGCCGCCCCTTGACAATCTGCCCCTGCATCGGGACCGGCACCCCGATGATGCGGGCATCGAGGGCCGGCCCGAAACCAACGCCTGGCGGTGCCGGATGTGCGGCCATGTCCATTACGGACAGGAACCGCCGGAACAGTGCCCCTACTGCTTTTTTCCGGCCTCGGCATTTGTTCAGGTGGCAGGAGACAACGCCGAATAAGATTTTAAATGGTTATCAGTTCATACTGCCGGCTGCCCAGGCCGAGTTCCTCGGCATAGGAAAGCTGACGGGTCCAGTCCACATCCGGATATACGCCCCTGAACTTGTCTGCGCCGGCATCAGTGTGGGTGGATAGACAAGAGCCGGGCAGGGCCGGTTCCTGGTTGACCAGATCCACGCTGGCCTGGTCGATGGCCACCGGATCGGTGGAGGCCACGATGCCGATATCTCTGACAATGGGGGCGTCGTTGTAGGGGACGCAGTCACAGGCAGGGGATACATGGTTGATGAAATTGATGTAAAAGGCTTTTCCGGTCTTGTTCTGCAGTACGCCCAGGGTATATTCCACCATTCGTTCGAGAAAGTCTTCCCCGGACTGTGACCACTGGATCTGGATCGCCCCGTTTTCGCAGATCAGGATGCACTCGCCGCAGCCAATGCAGCGCTCCGGGTTGATCTGTGCCTTTTCGTCGACCATGTCAATGGCTTCGGAGGCGCAGTGCTCCGCGCAGTCTCCGCAGCCGATGCATTTTTTTTGCTTGACCTTGGGGGCCAGGCCGGAGTGCTGCTCCATTTTTCCCCTGCGGGAGGCCGAACCCATGCCGACGTTCTTGATGGCCCCGCCAAAGCCGGAAAGTTCGTGACCCTTGAAATGGGCAATGGAGATCAGACAATCGGCATTGACGATTTCGGTGCCGATATAGACCTCTTTGAACCGTTTTTTGTCAATTCGAACAGCGGTTTCGGTGCGGCCGCGCAGGCCGTCGGCAATCACTAAGGGGGCATTGACCACCGAATAGGCAAAACCGTTTGCCATGGCGGTCGTCAGGTGATTGGGAGCATCCCCGCGGCTTCCGGCATACAAGGTGTTGGCGTCTGTGAGAAACGGGGTGCCGCCGGCCTGTTTTACCCGGTCCACGATATGGCCGATATATACGGGCCGAATAAACGCGGTGTTGCCCAGTTCGCCGAAATGAAGTTTCAGGGCGGCCAGTTCCCGTTGGCCGACACACCTGTCAATGCCTGCGGCATCCATTAAACGCCTCAGCTTGGCCACGCCGCTGTCCTTGTAAGTGGCGCGGAAGTCCATGAAATAAACCTTGCTTGTCATCGTTGCTCCTTTTGATTGAACTTGATTCAAAATCCTTGCAATGATTTTTGGATTGGCTTAAAAAACACCTTGATTATAAATCAAAAAACAACCAATGGCAAACACGCCCGGAAAGGCTTTCATGTTTGATCGCCGGCTTGTGCAATATTTTGACTGGTGGCTGCTGGCACTGACCCTCGTGCTTGCTGGCACTGGCGTGTTTTTGATCCAGAGTGCGGTCAATGCCGGAGACAGCAATCCTCTGGGCGGGCTGTGGATAAGGCAGATTTTCTGGCTTTGCGTCGGGCTGGTGGTGATGGCAGCCGGTTTTGTGTTTTCCTATAAACGGCTCTACAGCGCTTCCCCCTGGATTTATGCCGGCATCCTGATCCTTTTGGCGCTGGTGCCGCTGGTTGGCAAAACCATGGGCGGCTCCACCCGGTGGTTGGATTTGGGGATATTTGTACTGCAGCCCTCGGAGCCGGCCAAACTGGCGGTCATTTTAATGCTTGCCCGCTATTATGCCAGGCACGTAAGGCCCGAAGGCCTTGGTCTGCGGGCGTTGATGCCACCCCTGTTGATCGGGGCGGGGCCTTTTTTGCTGATCGTATCCCAGCCCGATCTGGGAACCGCAGGCCTTATCGGTCTGGTTGCCCTGACCATGACGCTTTTTGTGAAAATAGAGCGAAAGACCCTGCTTTTTTTGCTGGTTTTGGGATTCGGTGTCCTGCCCATGGGCTGGTATTTGCTGGAGGATTACCAGCGGATGCGCATTATGATGCTGTTTTTTCCGGAAAGCGATGCCCTGGGGGCAGGATACCACATTCTGCAGTCCAAAATTGCGGTGGGATCGGGAATGCTTTCGGGTAAAGGCTACATGCAGGGTACCCAGAACATATTTTCTTTTCTGCCCGAGCAGCACACGGATTTTATATTTTCCGTTCTGGCCGAGGAGTTCGGGTTTATCGGCTCCATTGGCCTGCTGACACTTGTTTTGCTCTTGATTGCCTTTGGATTCAACATTGCCGATGCCTGCAGGGATGCTTTTGGTACAATCCTGGCCGTGGGCATTACTGCAATGATTTTTTGGCAGAGCGTTATCAATATCGGGATGGTCATGGGCCTGATGCCGGTGGTGGGAATGCCGCTGCCGCTGATCAGCTACGGGGGATCTTCGCTGGTCACGGTGATGCTGTCTCTGGGGCTGCTGATGAATATCAGCATGCGGCGTTTTGCTACTTCATAGGGAGGGGCAAAGGCAAAAAAAAAATCAAAATTATTTGACAAATTGCGAATACGTATGGTATGAGCTGTTGCTTCAAGCAATGATTTTATGGTCATAAACAGATACTGGGGTGACAGTTTTTTTTTGCGGAAGTGACAAGTTCTTTATGCGGAGGTTTATCCTATGATCAATGTTGATGGATCGCTATTCATCCAGATGGTAAATTTTGTGGTGCTGATCTGGGCGTTGAATTTTGTCCTTTATCGTCCGATCCGGGGCATCCTTGCCCAGCGCCGGGAAAAAGTCGAGGGTCTGGAGCAGGGTATTGCCACATACGAGCAGGATCTTTCTGAAAAGGAACAGGCGATTCAGGCCGGCATCAAGCAGGCACGGGAAAAGGGGCAGAAGGAAAAGGAAGAACTTGAGGAGCAGGCTCGTGAGCAGGAACGCCGGATGATGGAACAGATCAATGAAAAGGCGCGTTCCGATATGGCTGAAATCCGGGAGCGTGTGGGGCGGGAGGTTGAAACCGTTCGGAAATCTCTCCAGCCGCAGGTTGACCAATTTGCCGACCAAATCAGCGAAAAGATACTGGGGAGGGCGCTTTGATGATACCGGAGAAAGTGAAAAAACTTAACCTACGTACAGCCCTCCTCCTTGCTGGTTTGTTTATGCTGGCGACCGCCGGCATTGTTTTTGCCGCCAGCGGGGGAAACGGGGACCATGGCGGTCCCGGCTGGGTTGCCACCGATACTTATCGGGTGATGAATTTTATTGCCTTGGTTCTGATCCTGTTTTTTGTTTTAAAAAAGCCTCTCAAGCAGTTTCTTGGTGATCGGATTCGGCTGATCAAAGAGCAGCTCGATGATCTTGAAGCCCAGAAGCAGGAAACCGAGAAAAAACTCGCCGAATACAACGATCGCCTTTCCGCCCTTAGTCAGGAAGCCGAACAAATCATTGACCAGTACCGCCAGCAGGGTGAAAACCTGAAGGAAAAAATCCTTCAGGAAGCCCAGTCAGCTGCCGGTAAGCTCGAGGAGCAGGCCCGGCGCAATATTGAAATGGAATTTGCCCAGGCCAAGCTGAAACTGGAAACCGAGGTGTTTGAGAAAGCGATTGAAAAAGCCGAGGAAAAGCTCAAACGGGAAACAACCCCTGAGGACCAGGAGAAACTTGTGCAAGAATATCTAACTAAGGTGGTGACAAAGTGAGAAGCTCAGCAATCGCAAGACGTTACGCCAAGGCCTTGATATTGATCGGCAGGCAGGACGGCCAGGCGGAGAAATACCGTGAGGAACTTCAGTCGTTTGTGGGACTGCTGAATGCACAGCCGGAATTTGCGGCAACTGTAAGCAATCCCCTCCACAGTACGGAAAACCGGAAGCGGGTGCTAAACGCCGTGCTTGCAGAACTGGACATGTCAGCCGTCATGAAATCCTTTGTAACCCTTTTGTTTAAGAAAAAGCGATTCGGTTACATTCAGGACATCAATGATCATTACCAAAGGCTTGCAGACGAATTAAAAGGTGTTGTGCGCGCCGAACTCACTTCGGCCACTGAACTTTCCTCTGATTCTTTTGAACAAATCCGCCAGTCCCTGTCCCGTCTGACCGGCAAGGAAGTGGTGGTTGAGGCCAAACAGGACCCCGAACTCATTGGCGGGGTGGTGACAAAGATTGGGGATCTTGTGCTCGATGGCAGCATTCGGACACAACTGAAAAATATGCGTGAATCTTTAAAAAGGGGTGAGAGTGTCTAATGGAAATAAAAGCCGAAGAAATCAGCCAGATTATTAAGGATCAAATCCAGGAGTTCGACAAGAAGGTAGAGCTTTCCGAAACCGGAATTATCTTGTCGGTTGGTGACGGCATCGCCCGCGTATATGGCCTTGACAAGGTCCAGGCACTGGAGCTTGTGGAATTTCCCAATGGGGTGCTCGGGCTGGCCATGAACCTTGAGGAAGATAATGTGGGTGTCGCCGTTATGGGTGAAACCACCGATATCAAGGAAGGCGACATTGTCAAGCGTACCGGCCGGATTGCTGAGGTGCCGGTGGGCGACGGCGTCCTTGGCCGGGTGCTTTCCGCAGTGGGCGAGCCGGTTGACGGCAAGGGACCCGTGGAAACCAAGGAAACACGAAGAATTGAGATGGTTGCACCGGGCGTTATTGACCGCAAAAGTGTGCATGAACCCCTCTATACCGGTTTGAAGGCCATTGACGCCATGACCCCTGTTGGCCGCGGTCAGCGGGAACTGATTATCGGCGACCGCCAGATCGGAAAAACTGCAGTAGCCATTGACGCGATCCTGAGCCAGAAAGGGCAGGATGTTTATTGCATTTACGTTGCCACAGGTCAGAAACGATCCACTGTCGCCCAGGTGGTTGCCACCCTGGAAAAGCACGGCGCCATGGAATATACCACGGTGATTTCCGCCTGTGCCTCTGACCCGGCAACCCAGCAGTACGTCTCTCCGTACGCTGGATGTGCCATCGGCGAGTATTTTCGTGACAACGGCAAACATGCCCTGATTATATATGACGATCTTTCCAAGCAGGCCGCAGCTTACCGCCAGGTCTCCCTGCTGATGCGCCGTCCGCCGGGACGCGAAGCCTATCCCGGAGATATTTTCTACAACCATTCCCGGTTGCTGGAACGCGCTGCCAAGCTAAATGATGAGCTCGGCGCCGGATCCCTGACCGCCCTGCCCATTATTGAAACTCAGGCAGGTGATGTTTCCGCATATATTCCCACTAACGTGATTTCCATTACAGACGGCCAGATTTATCTCGAACCCGGTCTGTTTTTCGCCGGTGTCCGCCCGGCCATCAACGTCGGACTCTCGGTTTCCCGGGTCGGTGGTGCCGCCCAGGAAAAGGCCATGAAACAGGTGGCCGGAACCCTGCGGCTGGATCTTGCCCAGTACAGGGAACTGGAGTCATTTGCAGCTTTTGGTTCCGATCTCGACGCGGCCACCCAGAAGCAGCTGCTGCGCGGTGAACGCCTGGTGGAGATCCTCAAGCAGCCCCAGTATCAGCCTCTTCCCCTGGAAAAGCAGGTGCTGATTCTCTACGCCGGTGCAAAGGGTTTTCTGGATAAGCTTCCCATCAATACCCTGGCCAAGTATGAGGTTGGTCTTTATCAGTTTATTGATAGCCGTTATCCCGACATTCTTTCCGGCATTTCCGAAAAACGGGAAATCACGGACGATATCGATCAGCAGCTCCAGAAGGCACTTGCCGAGTACGGCGAAGAGTTCAAGGATACGATCAAATAGGTGTTTGGCCGTTTTTAACCGCAACTGGATAACAAGCGAATAAGGCGAGTCGATATATGGCATCCTTAAAAGAAGTCAAATCCAAGATTAACGGCGTCAAAAAGACCAAGCAGATTACCAAGGCCATGAATATGGTCGCGGCTTCCAAACTGCGCGGTGCCCAGACGGCCATGGAGTCTTTCCATCCGTATGCGGAAAAATTTGCCGAGGTATTGGGAAATATTGCCGGAAAAGCCGGTGATGAGGTCAGTCCGCTTCTCATTGCCCGGGAGGAAGTCAAAAATGTACATATTGTCCTGCTCACTTCGGACCGTGGGCTTTGCGGCGGCTTTAACACAAATCTGCTTGAAAAGGCAGAATCCTTCATGGAGGAAAAGGTCAATGCCGGTGCTGATGTTTCCTTTACCGCTTTTGGCAAAAAGGGAAGGGACTGGTGCCGGAGGGAGAAATTGTCCATCGTGGACGAATACATCAACGTGGTCGGCGGTAAATTCGGATTTAACACGGCTTCAACCTCGGCGCAAAAAATCATTGATGCGTTTTTAAACAATGAATATGACGAGGTCCACGTGGTATATGCCAGATTTATGAGCATGGCCAGTCAGCCGCCGGTGGTCCAGCAGCTGCTTCCCATCCCGGTGATCGAAACCGCGGAAAGCCAGGAGCAAGTCGCTGAAGAGGAAAAGGGCTACCTGCCCGAGCATATTTGCGAGCCTTCCCCGGATGCCCTTCTCGACGAGATGCTTCCGCGTAACGTCTATGTTCAGCTATATAATGCATTGCTGGAGACGTCCACCAGTGAACACGCATCCCGGATGAAGGCGATGGATAATGCCACCAAGGCATGTGATGATATGATTGAAAGCCTCACCCTGGCATACAATAAGGCCCGGCAGGCGGCAATTACAATGGAACTGATGGATATCGTCGGCGGTGCCGAAGCCCTGCGGGGATAATCCAAAACGTCAATTCTGCGTATATAGGATAGGAGGTCGATTCATGGCAGAGAATATGGGTAAGATAACACAGGTTATGGGACCTGTGGTTGACGTCGAGTTCGAGCAGGGCAAGCTGCCGGAAATTCTGACAGCCTTGTTGATCACGAACCCGTCGATTAATGATCAGGAAGACAATCTTGTGGTTGAAGTGGCCCAGCATTTGGGTGACAATGTTGTGCGTACCGTTGCAATGGACATTACTGACGGCCTTGTTCGCGGCATGCCGGTCAAGGATACCGGCAATCCCATCATGGTTCCCGTGGGTGAACCCGCCCTGGGCCGGGTGCTCAATGTTGTGGGCCGGCCCGTTGATGGTCTGGGTCCTGTCAGCAATGAAAAAATGTCTCCCATTCACAGGCTGGCTCCGGCGTTGACAGAGCAGGATGTGTCCGTGCAGGTTCTGGAAACCGGTGTCAAAGTTATTGACTTGCTGGTTCCGTTTCCCCGCGGCGGGAAAATGGGTCTGTTCGGCGGTGCCGGTGTTGGAAAAACCGTTATTATGATGGAGATGGTCAACAATATCGCTATGCACCATGGCGGTATTTCCGTGTTTGCCGGAGTCGGGGAGCGAACCCGTGAAGGCAATGACCTGTACCATGAAATGAAGGATTCAGGCGTTTTGCCCAAGGCTGCACTTGTTTACGGGCAGATGACTGAGCCTCCCGGCGCACGTATGCGTGTGGCGCTCAGCGCCCTGACCAGCGCGGAGTATTTTCGCGACCAGGAAGGCCAGGACGTGCTGCTGTTTATTGACAATATTTTCCGTTTTACCCAGGCAGGTCAGGAAGTTTCCTCACTTCTCGGCCGCATGCCTTCGGCTGTTGGTTACCAGCCCACCCTGGCAGTGGAACTCGGTGAACTCCAGGAGCGCATTACCTCCACGGACAAGGGCTCGATTACAGCCGTCCAGTGCGTGTATGTGCCTGCTGACGACCTGACCGACCCGGCTCCGGCCACCACCTTTGCCCATCTTGACGGTACAGTGGTGCTTTCCCGTCAGATTGCAGAGCTTGGTATCTATCCCGCGGTTGACCCGCTGGATTCCACATCCCGCATCCTGGATTCCAACTTTATCGGCGAAGAGCATTACCGGGTCGCCCGGGAAGTGCAGACCACCCTGCAGCGTTACAAGGATTTGCAGGATATTATCGCCATTCTGGGTATGGAAGAGCTTTCTGACGAAGACAAAGTCACGGTTGCCCGGGCACGTAAAATTCAGCGATTTCTGTCCCAGCCTTTTCACGTGGCAGAAACCTTTACCGGCTTGAAGGGCGCATTTGTCAAGATAGCAGACACCATCCGCGCCTTTCAGGAAATCTGCGAAGGCAAGCACGATGATCTGCCGGAACAGGCTTTTTACATGGTGGGTACGATCGAAGAAGCGGTGGAAAAAGCCAAGAACATGGCTTCTGCATAATCAGTGAGAAAAGGAACTGTGCATGGCTGAAAATATTCAACTCGAAATTGTGACCCCGGAAAAATACGTGGTCAGTGAATCGAGCCAGATCGTTATGGCCCCCGGCACTTTGGGCGAATTTGGTGTCCTTTCCGGTCATACGCCTTTTCTGACTTCACTTCAGGTGGGCAAGGTGCGCTATCGGAATGAAAAGGGCGATGAACACTACGTTTTTGTAAGCGGTGGATTTGCCGAAGCACTGCCCGATAAAGTCACCATTCTGGCCGAATCCGCCGAACGTTTAGAAAACATCGATTATGAGCGGGCCAAGGATGCCTATGAGCGGGCACAGCAGCGTCTGGCGGGTGACAAGGAAGATGTGGACTTTGCCCGGGCCCGGGCGGCGATGCAGCGGGCCCTGACGCGCATGAACATTGTGCAGGGCAGTGGCTCCACCCACTAGCCAGCGGCGCCGATGAACACGGACTGCCGTGTATCACTGTATTTTACAATAAACCCCGATTCTGCTCGGGGGAATAGAATACGCAAAAAGGGCAATGCCATTGATATGGCTTGCCCTTTTTGCCTTGTTTCACAGGCTTAGGGTTTAGAAATGATATCTGGTCAGGATAAACACAATATTCCTCCTATGGTTGCAGCCATTGTCCTTGCAGCCGGCAAGGGAACCCGGATGAAATCGGAAAAGGCCAAGGTGCTCCACCCGGTTGCGGGCAGGCCGATGATTCTCCATGTTGTTGATGCGGCTTTGGGCGTGGCCGGAAATATCGTGGTCGTGGTCGGCACCCAGGCCGATGAAGTTAAATCCATAGTGCTTTCCCACGCGACCGTGGATTTTGCCCTTCAGGCAGAGCAGAAAGGCACGGGGCATGCGGTGTTGTGTGCAATGCCGGCTTTGCCGGAAAATGCAGACCATGTCATGATTCTGTGCGGCGACGTCCCCCTGATTTCCAGGGAAACTCTGGCCATGCTGGTTGCCCGGCATACCGGAAATGGTCAGGATATCACAGTGCTTGCCGCCAAAGTGGAGGATCCAACCGGCTATGGAAGGCTTAAGCAAAATGCGGATGGAAACGTGGCATGCATTGTGGAAGAAGCGGACGCAACTGTGGCCGAAAAAGCGATTACCACTATAAATACCGGAATCTATATCGTCGACCGCCTCTTTCTGGAAACCGCGCTTATGCAGATCAATACGAACAACTCGCAAGCTGAGATGTATCTCACCGATATTGTAGGAATTGCCGTTGACTCCGGCAGGCGGGTGGGGCTGATGATCTGCCGGGATAATCGTGAAGTGATCGGCATTAACAGCCCCAGGGATCTCCAAAGTGTCGAGTCCCTGATTTCATCACAATGAAAAGCCTTGACTTTCTTTGTTGTCAACCTTATATACCAAATAAAGAGGTGAGATAGTGGAAACTGATGAAGTGATGCATCAGCTGGATACGCTTCAGGAAAAAGTGGAACACTTGATTGAGCAATGTCAAGCACTTCAGCGAAACAATACCGATTTGCAGGCCAAAGTGCAGCAACTGGAATCGGAATTGGATCAAAAGACTGAAGCTGAGAATCAATTTTTACAGCAAAAGACGCAAATTCGATCCAGAATCGACGATTTACTGGCCAAGCTCAACAATGCAGCCGAAACACCGTCCCCGGAAGAATAAAAGGGACTACAAAAGCGGTTGCCAGGCAGGGTGATTATGCCTTCGTTGGAACAGATCATTACAATAGAGCTTTTGGGCGAATATTTTAAATTCCGGGCTGATAAAGACAGTCCGATGGATGCGCGGGAAGTGGCCGACTATTTGGTTGACGAGGTTCACCAGGTGGCCTCACGATTTCCCGCGCATGCGCAGAAAACCAATAAGCTTGCCATCGTGGTGCTCGCAGCTTTAAATGTTGTCAAACAGCACATGGAGTTGAAGCAGGATCACGACGAACTTTTACAGTCTGTGGCCAACCGTGCCTTGACAATGGACCGGATGATTGCGTCAAGCCAATGCCATTGATGGCTTGTTTGATGTGTCATTGCTTAGAGCAAAAATATGCGCCGTGAAACATGGAGATGAAATAATCCCCTGCTATGTTCGTGATTGAATAGTGCCCCTTGACCCAACACCTATGAAAAAGGGAGCCTTCCCTGGCTTTGGTGTGCAAGTTCCGCATGTACGGAAAAGCCTGAAGAAGTCATAAGGCGCCCACCTCAATGAGCCCGGTTCAAGGCTCTTTCAACACGGCGTGGCGGGGGTTATTTTCCCGCCAAATTTTACGGTGACTGGCTTTTTAAACTGTGCAGGAACTTTTGCTCTTCTTTGCTTTTCCATCAGCTGCATCACGACATTCTTTCCCGTTGACCACCTCAAATCAACCGCACCATTTACAGATGCATCAATAGTGATTTTGATTCTCAGCCAATCGTTGAGAAGATGGTGTTGTGACACAAAACAAACACACCCCGGGACCCTTTGCCGACATCTCAGGGCCTCCGTTGGATCTTATGCTTAGGGGGCAAGAATGGATGGAATTTATATTTTAATGTTCATTGCAGGCGCTGCGCTGGGCTTTGGCGCATCGCAACTGCTCCGGCACCGGCTTGCAGGCCAGAAGATAGCCGATGCCGAAGAAAAGGCTAAAATGATCGTTGAGGCTGCGGAGCGCAAGTCTGATTCCTTGATCAAGGAGGCACAGCTTGAGGCCAAGGATCGGCTTTATAAAATGAAAAGCGATTTTGACGCCGAAACCGCCGAAACCCGCGACGAGCTTAAAAAACAGGAAAAACGCCTGCTTTCCAAGGAAGAAAATCTTGACAAGAAAAACGAGCAGATAGAGCATCAGGCAAAAGAAAACGCACGCATGGAACGCGAACTCCAGGAACGGGAGTCGGGCATTGCCAAGCGGGAAAAACACTACCAGGATCTCATAGATGAGCAGAAACGTCAGCTGGAAACCATTTCCGGCATGACGGCCGAGGAGTCCAAGGAACTGCTTATGCAGTCCATGGAAAATGAAGCCCGGCACGACAGCGCCAAGATGATTAAGCGGATCGTGGCCGAGGCAAAGGAAAATGCGGACAAGGAAGCCAAAAAGATCATGGCCACGGCGATCCAGCGCTATGCTGGAGATTTTGTTGCCGAGCGCACGGTTTCCGTGGTGCAGCTCCCGGATGATGAAATGAAGGGCCGGATCATCGGCAGGGAAGGACGAAATATCCGGGCCCTGGAAGCGGCCACGGGAATTGATCTCATTATTGACGATACGCCGGAAGCTGTGATTCTATCCGGGTTCAATCCTGTGCGCCGGGAAGTGGCCCGCCTGTCTCTTTTGCGTCTGATCGAGGACGGCCGGATTCATCCGGCAAGAATCGAGGATGTGGTCAAGAAAGTGGATCAGGAAGTGGAGGTCACCATCAAGGAGGCCGGAAGCCAGGCCGCATTTGATCTGGGCGTGCACGGCATTAACAATGAGCTGATAAAATATCTGGGCCGGTTGAAGTTTCGCACCAGTTACGCGCAAAACGTGCTTCAGCATTCCATAGAGGTGGGCTTTCTGTGTGGGGCCATGGCAGCGGAACTGGGCCTGAACGTGAAAATGGCCAAGCGTATGGGTCTGCTCCATGACATCGGCAAGGCCATTGATCACGAGGTGGATGGCAATCATGCCGAAATCGGTGCCAGGCTGGCCAAGAAGCATGGTGAAGCCCCCAAGGTGGTCCATGCCATTGCCGCCCATCACGAGGATGTAACCCCTGAATCCGTGTATGATCTTCTGGTGCAGGCAGCAGATAGTCTTTCCGGCGCCCGGCCTGGAGCGCGCAAGGAATTGCTCGAAAATTACATCAAGCGCCTCGAAGACCTGGAGGGCATTGCCAAGGAGGCCAAAGGCGTGGCCAATGCCTATGCGATTCAGGCAGGCCGGGAGCTTCGGGTCATCGTGGATGGGGGCAAAATGTCTGATGATGATGCCGTGATTCTTGGAAAAGACATCGTTAAAAAAATCGAGGAAAAACTAACCTTTCCAGGCCAGATCAAGGTAACGGTCATCCGTGAGACCCGGGCCGTGGAATACGCCAACAAGTAAGCCAGAGCCGGTACAGGTGCGGGCTTCTATAGTCCCGGCACCCGTGATTCGCAGTAAAATCAGCGATCAGGGAAGCACATAACCCAATCAGCCTGAAAAGAACCACTGCCATGAATGTATTGGAGACACTCCGGGAGCGGGGCTTTGTTGAAGCCACCACACATGACGAACAATTGGGGCGGGAACTGGAAGAAAACGCGCCCGTAACCTGTTATGTCGGATTTGATCCCACCGGATCGAGCCTGCATGTGGGTCATCTGCTGCCGATCATGGCCCTTTCCCATATGCAGCGCGCCGGCCATCGGCCCATCGCCCTGGTTGGCGGGGGTACCGGCCTTGTGGGCGACCCGAGCGGTAAAACCGAAATGCGTCAGCTTCTGACCCTGGAAATGGTTCAGGAAAATGCGAATGCCATCAAGGGGCAGCTGTCCCGGTTTATCGCATTTGACGAAGGTAACGCCGAACTGCTAAACAATGCCGACTGGCTGGTGGACCTGCGATACATTGAATTTTTACGAGATATTGGCCGCCATTTTTCGGTTAACCGGATGATCAAGGCCGAAAGCTACCGGGTGCGCCTGGATTCTGAAGAAGGGTTGAATTTTATCGAGTTTAACTACATGCTGTTGCAGGCCTATGATTTTTTAAAGCTCTATGACAGCCACGGATGCCGGCTGCAGATGGGCGGCAGCGATCAATGGGGCAATATTGTGGCCGGCATTGATCTGATTCGGCGCATGCGCCAGGCAGAAGCCTACGGGCTGACCTTTTCCCTGGTGACAACCAGCAGCGGTGCCAAAATGGGCAAAACCGCCCAGGGTGCTGTCTGGCTGGATCCCGGTCGGACGAGTCCCTATGAATATTACCAGTACTGGGTCAATACCGACGATCGGGATGTGGTCAAGTTTTTGTTTCTTTTTACGTTCCTGCCAGCTGAAGAGATCCGGGCTGTCCAGAACCTCAAGGATGCCGACATCAACAATGCCAAGGCGGTGCTGGCCTACGAGGCCACATGCCTGGCACATGGCCGCCGGGCAGCGGTCAATGCCTTTCAGGCAGCCTCACAGATGTTTGGCGCACGGCGCATTGACGAAACCCTTTTGCCGTCAAGCGAGATTCCAAGGCAGCCTTTGGATCATGACGCTGGTGTGCCAAGTTCGGTGTTTGACAAAACAGATCTGGACCAGGGCATTCCTGCTTTCAAGCTCTATCAGCAGGTTGGGTTGAGCGATTCGGCCAGTGCCGCACGCCGTCTGATCAAACAGGGGGGCGCTTATATCAACGGCCGCCGCATTGACCGGCAGGATTACATGGTCAGCGCAGAGGACCTTGAAGACAATGAGATCGTGCTGCGGGCGGGCAAGAAGAAGTACCACAAAATCAAGATCCAGGGCTGATTTGTAGATGAAGGATTTTTTTCTTGACACATCTGGATGCTTAGGGTAGAAGTTTAATTCTTCACATGGGCAAAGCCCTTGCGGGGAGGCGGCGCAAAAAAACATAAGATTTGTTCTTGACTGGGCCGTGGATTTGATTATAATTGGAAATAAGCTTGAACATGGAATCTGCTCTCCTCTGACCGAAAACATACGGTCTCGATTGTTTGCGATTACCTGATTGATCTTTCCAAAAAAAAACAAAATAAGGCTTGACACTGCCTTGTTTTGCAGATAGAAAGAATACTTTTGCCCGGAGCTGTTTATCCGGCAGGTCTTCTTGATCTTTGAAAACTAAATAGTGGCAATAAGCGGGCCAAGTTGATTTTTATTTTCGCTTATCCGTATTTATAAGATACGTACGATTTAAGTGGAGAGTTTGATCCTGGCTCAGAATGAACGCTGGCGGCGTGCTTAAC